>NZ_JAYSBK010000032.1:0-30591 GCF_041915465.1 Novosphingobium sp.
GCGAGGTCAGGTAAGTGAAGGCTTGCGGCGGCAGGCCCAGGTTCTTGGCCACGGCCCCCGCGCCGCGCGTGGCCAGGGCCACGCTGACGCTTTCGAGCACATAGACCATGCCGAAGAACGCCACCGGATTGCCTTCGCGGATCTGGCGATAGGCATGGTCGGTCATGGCCTTGGTCGCGGGCGCGGGCTGGCCATTGCGGACGGCGTCGGCATTGCCGCCGGCCACAGCGATGTCGGACAGGATCCATTCCTCGTGGCCGGTCTCTTCCTCGACATATTCGTCGAGCGCGTCGGCCAGGTCGCTGCGGTGGCCAAGCTCGGCCCGCGCCGCCTTGAGCAGCGGCACGGTGTGGCTGACGTGGTGATAGGCCTGTTCGAGATAGGAGATATAGGCGCCCCGGCTGATCGTGCCGTTGAGCCCGGCCTGCAGCTGCGGCACCTGCAGAAACCGCATCCGCTCGCGCGTGGTGGCTGCTTCGAGTTCGGTGAAGAAGCTGGGCGGACCGTCGAGATACATCGCAGCAATCGCTGCGCGGCGCAGGCGACCGTTGCCGGTGAGCAGGCCGTTCATCGGGGTGAAGTGGGCCACCTCGCGCCAATTGCCGATCTTTGCATAGTCAGGCAGCAGGGCGTTGGCCCGCGCCACCGCCGCGCCAAGGTCGGCATCGGCATGGGCCGGGGTCAGCAGCGCGCAAGGGCGCGGCTCGCCATCGCCCCAGGCCATGGCCTGCATGATCTCGGGCTGGGCCAGCAGGGCTTCCTCGATCCATTCGGGCGAGATGTTTCGGCCAAAGCTGGTGACGAAGAGGTTCGACTTGCGCCCCTCGACCCTGAGCTTGCCAGCGGCGTCGATCCGCCCGATGTCGCCGGTGGCCAGCAGCCCGCCGCCGCGAGGTTCGCCGATCGTGCCGAGATAGGTCATGCCGCCGACCATGATCTCGCCATCGGGGGCGAGCGAAATCGTCGCATGCGGCAGGGCGCGACCGACCGAACCGGGCGTGCCCAGCCCGTCATCGAGTGAGACGACCGAGGCACATTCGGTCAGGCCATAACCCTGGCGGACCGGCAGGCCGAGCGCGGCAGCCCGTTCGAGCAGCGCCGGCGGGGTACGCGCACCGCCCACGGCTACAAGGGTCAGCCGGGGCAGGCGCGTTCCGGAAGCTTCCATCGCCGCGACGAGGCCAGCGAGATATTCCGGCACGAGGATCAGCGAGGTGATGCGCAGGTCTATCAAGGCCTTGAGCAGGACCGCGAAATCGGGGCGGAAGGGATCGCCCAGCCCGATATGCACCTGCGGCGGGCAGACATAGGTTCCTCCGGCCAGCAGGGTCGGGAAGAAGCCGGCAACCGTTTCCAGCAGGATGCCGGGCGGAAGCAGCGCCAGGTGGCGCCCGGCATGCTCTGCGCCCACGGCTTCGACCACGCCGCGGGCGACGGTCAGCATGTGCTCGGCCGACAGGCACACGCCCTTTGGCGTGCCGGTCGATCCCGAGGTGAAAGTAATCCGCGCCGACCCGCGGGGGATTGGAGTCGGCGCGGAGCGGCACGTCAGGCGGTCTTCAACTTTTTCGCTCGGAAGGATCGCCTGGGTGCCGCTTTCTCGTATCGCGTGTCGTTCCTGCTCCGCCGTGAAGAAGCGAGGCAGAGACAACACCGGAAATTCGCCCTTGAGCAGGGCCAGTTCGAGCAAGGCCTCGGCCTTGCCATGATCGAGCTTGAGCGCGACCGGGCGGCCAGGCTCAAGCACGGAACGGAGGCTGCGTTCGAGCACCTCTACGCTTTCGGCCAGCCGCTGATAGGTCAGCGGCGGCGATGTGACCGGGTCGATCGCAAGCGCCAGCGGACTGTGGGTCGCGCGCTCGGCAAGGGTTTCGAACAGGCCGATCATGCCGCAAACCGATGGTTGCGGCGGGCAAGAAACGCCGAAATCGCGGCCTGCCCATCGGCGATCACGCCCATGCAGACCACCGGGTCAAGCTCGTAATAGCCGCCCCATTCGGCCAGATCGCCGCCCAGCCGCTCGGGCCGGGCCGGACAGATCGCCGTAATCGGCAGGCCGATCCGCTCGAACATGCGGCGCAAGGGAGCAGTCAGCGTCGCCACCGCGATTTCGCTGGCCGCGCCAAGATCGTTGGCGGCAGACCCCCACAGCTCGATCATGGCGAGCGCGTTGACTGCGGCAAAGTTCCCGATTTCGACGATTGCGGCGCGCTCTACGACGCGCCCGAGCACTTCAGCGAGCGCGATTTCAACCGGCTGGTCGAGATAGGCTTCAAGGAACAGCGCCCCTGCGCTGGCCCGGCGATAGCCCAACGCCGCGCCGCCGTTGACTTCCAGCCAGCTGGCAAATCCCGGGCGGAAGCTTGCCCCGAAGGCCTCTTGGTATTTGACAGCAATCAGGTCCGTCGGCGGGGTCGAAGGCATGCAAGACTCCTTGGCTCATTGCCAAGACGCCATCACCCCGCGAGCCCCTCAGTCGACTCGCCAAATTTCTTGCTGAACGGCTAGCTCAACCCGCCTTTGAGCAGCGCGTTGGCCGTGGCCGCAACCTCGGCAAGGTCGGCATCGCCATCCATTACGCCAAAGCGCAGGCCCAGGAACACGTTCATGCCCATGACCGCCCAGGCGTGCACTTCGCTCGGCTCGGCTGACAGCTCGCCGCGGGCATGTGCGGCCTGCAAGCGTTCGAGAATGCGCGCCGCGGTGTTGAGATAGTGGGCGCGCCAGCTTTCCGGGGCGACGAATTCGGCTTCATCGATGATCCGGTAAATTTCCTTGTGGCCGCGCGCGAAGTCGAGGAACGCATGGAGCGCCGCACCTTCCGCCTCGACTCCGGGGCGCGGCGCGCTTGCCAGCACGGGGGCGACATGATCGCGCACCCGCTCGCTCATGTCCTGCACCAGCGCCTTGAACAGCGCCTCCTTGCTTTCGAAGTAGGTATAGAAGCTGCCCAGCGCCACACCGGCACGGATCGTGATCGAAACGATCGAGCTTTCGTGAAAGCCCTTTTCGCCGAATTCGGCCGCAGCCGCATCAAGGATTGCGCGCTGCGTCCGCCGTCCGCGCTCGGTGCGGGGCACGCGCATCACCTTCGCGGCGGGTTCAGAAGCCATCGCTCAATCCCTGTCATCGGCAGTCGGCCGCCGCACCAGTGTTGCAGCCTTGCCACGTTTTTCCACCATTCCCTGTCGGATGGATCGGTGCAAGCATAACAAAGTTGAAAGTTGGTTCAACTTTTATATAGTGGTCTCCAGATGGCCTGCCGAGACGCGTGGGCCCCGCATAACGAGGGAGGATCTCCGTGCCTGCTCATACCCTGCTTTGCCGTGCCTCGCTGGTCGCCAGCGCGCTGGCCGGCTTCTATTCGATTCCCGCCTACGCCCAGACGGCGCAAGACGCCGCCAGCACCGATGAAGGCGCCATCGTCGTCACCGCGCGCCGCCGCGAGGAAAGCCTGATCGACGTGCCGATCGCGATCACCGCGCTGACCGGCGACCAGCTTGCGGATCGCGGTGCGGTCGATATCACGGCGCTGGCTGAAACCGTCCCCAACGTGACGCTCGAAGCCAGCCGCGCGACCAATTCCACCCTCACCGCCTTCATCCGCGGCATCGGCCAGCAGGACCCCGTTTCTGGCTTCGAACAAGGCGTCGGCATCTACCTCGACGACGTCTATCTGAACCGTCCGCAGGCTGCGGTGCTCGACATCTACGACGTCGAACGCATCGAAGTGCTGCGCGGTCCGCAGGGCACGCTCTATGGCCGCAACACCGTGGGCGGCGCGGTCAAGTATGTGACCCGCCGGATGCCCAACGAAGCCCAGCTCAGCGTGCGCGGCACCTTTGGCTCGTACAGCCAGGCCGATGGCGTGGTCAGCGGCAGCGTTCCGGTGGGCGATGGCACGATCCGCATCGGCGGCGCGCTCGCCCGCCTGACCCGCGACGGGTTCGGCAAGAACCTCACCACCGGGCTCGACAACTATGACAAGGATGTCTGGGCGGGCCGCGGCACGCTTGAAATCCATGGCAGCGACATCTTCGTGCGGTTGGCCGCCGACGTCACCCATGACAAGTCAAACCCGCGCGGCGGCCATCGCCTGATCCCCGGCATGCTTTCGGGTACGCCGGTGCTGAGCAACGTCTATGACACCCAGGGCGGGCTCAACAATCCCAAGCAGGACGTCAAGGCCTGGGGCCTGTCGATGTTCGTCGAAGCCAACCCGTCCGACGCGGTAACGCTGCGTTCGATCACCTCTTTCCGCAAGGACGATTCGACCACCCCGATCGACTTCGACGCGCTGCCGTCGGTCGACGTCGACGTGCCGGGCATCTATCGCAACAAGCAGTTCAGCCAGGAATTGCAGGTGCTGTTCACCGCCGGCAAGCTTAACGGCCTGGTCGGTGCCTATTACCTGAACGCCACGGCGCTGACCCAGTTCGAGGTGCAGCTGCACACCACCTATCCCGCCCCCTATCTGCTGGCGGCCTACACCAATGCCGACATCGGCACCGAAACCCTCGCCGGGTTTGCCGACTTCACTTATGACTTCTCGGACCAGCTGAGCCTTTCGGTCGGCGGGCGTTATACCTGGGACCAGCGCGACGGCTATATCCTGCGCCAGAACTACCTGGGCGGCGGATCGACCGTGTTCGGCGGCCTGGGCATCCCCTTCGGATCGCCCTCGACCAACTTCCGCGGCAAGAGCACCTTCAAGAAGTTCACCCCCAAGGCCACGCTGACTTTCAAGCCTGACAGCGACACGACGCTCTATGCCTCGTACTCGCAGGGCTTCAAGGGCGGCGGGTTCGATCCGCGCGGGGTTGGCGTCAGCGCCCCGGCCGGGGTGAGCCAGGCCGAGTTCCTGAGCTTCAAGCCCGAAAAGGTGAACAGCTACGAAATCGGCGCCAAGGCCAACCTGTTCGATCGCCGGGTCTATGTCGCGGTTGCGGGGTTCTACATGGACTATACCGATGTCCAGATCCCCGGTTCGGTGGCGTGCTTCGCGGGCGGGATCAACACCTTCTGCGGCGTGGTTTCCAACGCGGGCAAGGCCCGCATGCAGGGCTTCGAATTCGAAGGCCGCGCCAAGCTGATCGACAGCGATGCGGGTACGCTGACCCTGTCGGGCTCGCTCGGCTATATCGATGCGAAGTACACCAAGTACATCACCAACATTGCGAACACACCGACCGACGTGGCCCCGTTCCGGCATGTCCAGAATACGCCGAAGTGGTCGGGTAGCGCGAACATCGACTGGACCATGCCCTTCAACGACGGCTCGCTCAGCATTGGCGGCGGCATGTCGTTCAAGAGCAAGACCTACCAGTTTGAAATCGCCAACCCCTATCTCGACCAGCCGGCTTACCAGTTGTTCGATGCCAGCATCGTGTTCCATGCGCCGAACAACGCCTGGTCGGTGGGCCTCTACGGCAAGAACCTGACCGACGAACGTTACAAGACCTCGGGCTATACCTACGTGGGCATCAACCCGACGACCGGCGCCATCAACACGCCCATCACCTCGTCGCTGGGCAAGGAAGGCGTGCTGACCGTGTTCTATGGCAACCCGCGTCAGTTCTTCATCACCGGGACGATCAATTTCTGAGCCGCAATCTGCTTGAATAGACTTCCTTCCAAGTGACCCTCCCTGCGCCTCCGGACTTCGGTTCGGGGGCGCCTTCTTTTGTCGGCGCGGGGATCAGCGCGGGCGGCGCAGGATGACGTAGAGCGCCCCCGCGCCGCCATGCTTGCGGTGCGCGCCGCGCACTGCCGCGATGCGTCCGGCATGGGGTCCGGCGGCCAGCCAGTCGAGCAACTTGGCGCGGATCGCACCGCGCCGATCGCCCCGGTCGGCGGCCTCGGCCGAACGCGGCTTGCCGGTGATTACCAGCACCACCCGCGCGCCCATCGCTGCGGCTTGTGCCAATCCGTGATCAAGCCGGGCATGGGCGGCCTCAAGATTGTGGCCATGGAGGTCCAGCGTGAAATCGGGTGTGATCCCCGCGCGGGCGAGCTTCTTTTCCCACGATGCGTCGAGCCCGTGGCGATCGAGCGGGCGAGCCGCAGCCGGCGGCGGCGCAGGCGCGGGCAATGGCGCGGGCACGCGCCCTTTCGGCTTGGACGGTGGCGGCGGCGGCACGGCGGAGGGCGCACCCTCGACCTGATGGGCGCGAAAGGCCGTGACAGCGCGCTTGGCGTGGAGCGGCTTCACGCTGCTTGCCACGCGCGCCCACAGTTCCGCTTCCTGCGGCGAAAGTCCGCGCGGGGGCCGCATCAGTGCGCCCGCAGCCGGTTCAGCGTGCCCTTGGGCAGCAGCAGTAGCGCCTGGCCGTGGGCCGACATGCCGCCCGCGATCCGCCGCGCCTCGGCCCCCGCACCCCAAAAGCTGTCGAACCGGTTCGCGCCCTTGATCGCGCCGCCGGTATCCTGCGCGATCCACAGCCCACTGGCATCGGTTCGGTCGAGCGCGAGCCAGACTGGCGCGCCCAGTGGCACGAAGGCCGGATCAACCGCCGCGCTGGCACTGGCGCGCACCGGCACGCCCAGCGCGCCCACCGGGCCATCGCCGGTGAGCTCGCGGAAGAACACATAGCTCTGGTTCTGGCGCATCAGCGCGCGGCCTTCCTCGGGATGTTCGCGCAGGTAGCGCATCATGCCCTGCATCGAGCCTGGATACTGCCCCGGCCCGTTACCGATCAGCCCGCGCTGGCGCATCAGCGTGCCAATCCCGCTGAAGGGATAACCGTTCTGCCCGGCATAGCCGATCCGCATCACCGTGCCATCGGGCGCGCGCAGGCGGCCCGAACCCTGGATCTGGAGAAAGAAAAACTCGATCGGATCGGCGGCCCAGCCGATCTCCAGACCGCGTCCCATCAGTGCGCCATCATCGATCGCGGCGCGGTCGGGATAGGGAACAAATTTGCCCGTCTGATCGTAACGGCCCAGCGGCATCTGCCCGCCGGGCAGCGGCTCGGCATCGCCCGGCTTGGCGCGCACCAGATCGGGCGGCAGGGCATAGACCGGTACGTCAAAGCCCGGCTGCCGGGTGCGCACGCCGGCAATTTCCGGTTCGTAGTAGCCAGTGACGAAGCCCTGCCCGTCCCCCACCTGCACGGATTCAAACCAGGTTTCGAAGAACCGCACCGCCTGCGCGGCTGGCCATTTGGCGGCAGCATCACAGGCCGGTTTCCAGTCTTCCGGACGGGTCAGGCCGCTCACGTCCGGGCGCGTCACCAGGCGCGGGCAGCTTTCCTTGAACGACGCGAGTGCCCCTTCGGCATCCTTGCCGTCTATGCCGAGCCGACCTACCGCCGGGCCGCCCGAAACGCCGGTCAGCAGGGCCGTTGCCAGTGGCGGCGGGGCAGGCGGCGGCCCGGCAGGCGCGGGAATTATCCTTCCGCACGAGCCCAGCACGATCAGCAGACTCAGCGCGGCAAGGCTGCGAAGCCGCGCGAGCGCCATAGCTTAGCCTTCGTCGGTTTCGTCGAGCAGCCAGTCGGGCGTCGCTGACGTGACGTCGCGGCTGAAAGTCCACAGGTCGCGCGCCTCGACCGCATCGTCGAGCGAGCCCGCCACCACCACGCCATCGCTGTTGCGCGTCACGGCAGCAATATCGGCAGTAAAGCGCACGGCGACGCGCGCGATCGGCGCTTCGAAACTGGCGGCAACAATCGTGGCCTCGTCGATTCGAACCAGCCGGTTCTCCAGTCGCTCGCCAGCTGCTTCACGCGCATCGATTGCGGCGTTGAAGGCGCTCAGCACGTCCTTGTCGCACAGCGGCACCAAGGCTGCTCGATCACCCTGCCAGAACGCCTCGAGCACCATGCGGTAAGCCCCCTTTGCACCTTCGAGGAAGGCGAGGGTATCGAACCGGCGATCGGCCGCAGCGATTTCCTTGAGCCCGCGCTCGATCGCGGGGGTGACGCCGGGAACCAGCGCGCGCGGCGGCAGCGCCGCATTCGGACGTTCGGCAAATTCGGGAGCGGCGCCGGCAGCGACATCCTTCGGCTCAAGCCGCGGGCGCTCCTCATGCTCGGCGCGGCGGCCCAGCACGGAATAGAGCCGCAAGCCCAGAAAGGCTGCAACCATAGCCATGATGACGATCTCGACGGTCTTGTCCACTTGTCCGGTCCCTACGCCTGTGCAGGCCAGCCGCAAACGGCGACTTCGCAACACTCTAACGACAAATAGGTAGCATTGACAGATGAACAACGCGTGGATGCCGTTTTGCGTGCAATTTTTGAGCCGAAGCTGCCAGCATTCTTGCTGGCAGGGCATCCGCCTGCTAGGCGCGCGGCAATTTCCTGCAATCTGAGCGAAAGCGTATCATGTCCGACGAAGGCAACATCATCACCGACCTGGGCCTCCAGACCCCGGCTCCCAATGGCGCCGACACCCTGCCCAGCGCCGGGATCATCTCGCAGTATGTGAAGGATCTCTCGGTCGAGAACCCGAATGCGCCGGAAGTCTACCAGTGGCAGGAAACGCCGACGATCGACGTCCAGTTCAACATCGCCGCGCGCGACCTCAACGAGGAAGTGAGCGAAGTCGAACTCAAGATCGCGATCAATTCGAAGTGCAACACCGGCACGCAGTTCATCGTCGAACTGTCGTACGGCGGCCTGATCGGCATGCGCAACCTGGAAGACGCGCAGAAGCACGCCTTCACCTATGCCGAAGCCCCGCGCATCCTGTTCCCCTTCGCGCGCTGCGTGATCGCGGATGCGGTGCGTGACCTCGGCTTTCCGCCGCTGCTGCTCGAACCGATCGATTTCAACGGCATCTACATGCAGCAGCTGGCAGCGCAGCAGGGCGAAGGCGCCGAAGCGCCGACGGCCCAGGCCTGAACCGCGGCCGGACCATGCGCACCACCTTGGGTAATCGCGCATGAGCCTGCTCAAGAATGTCGGGACGATCGGCGGGCTGACCGCGGTCAGCCGCGTGTTCGGCTTCGTGCGCGACATGCTGCTGGCCCGCGTGCTGGGCGCAGGCCTGGCGGCGGACGCGTTCCAGCTCGCCTTCATCCTGCCCAACACCTTCCGCCGCCTGTTTGCCGAGGGCGCCTTCAGCGTCGCCTTCGTGCCGATGTATTCGCGCGAACTGCACGGCGAAGGCGGCGAGGAAGCCGCCAGCCGCTTTGCCGGTGACGTTCTCTCCGTTTTCGTCTGGGTGCTGCTGGGTTTCAGCGCCATCGCGATGCTGGCCATGCCCGGCATCGTCTGGCTGCTGGCGAGCGATTTCAGCCACATTCCAGGCAAATTCGAACTGGCGGTCACGCTCAGCCGGATCACATTCCCCTATCTTGGTCTGATCAGCCTGGTCGCGATGTTCTCGGGCCTGCTCAATGCGCGCTCGAAGTTCGGCCCCGGTGCGATTGCCCCGGTGCTGCTCAACATCGCGCTGATCTCCTCGCTGGGCGTGGGCTGGTACCTGCGCCGACTTGGCGGAGACGATGTGGTGGTGGCAACCGCGCTGTCGTGGGGTGTGGCGGCGGCGGGCCTGCTGCAACTGGCCTACCTCAGCTGGGAAGTGCGCCGCGCCGGCGTTCGCATCGCGGTCAAGTTGCCGCGCCTGACGCCCGAAGTGCGGCGACTGGGCATGCTGATCCTGCCCGCGACGTTCGGGGCGGGGATCTACCAGATCAGCCAGTTCGTCGACACGTTCTTCGCAACCTCGCTGCCGCAAGGCTCGCTCACCCTGCTCAAAATGGGCGACCGGCTCAACCAGATGCCGCTCGGCATTGTCGGCATTGCGCTCGGCACCGCGATCCTGCCGATGCTGGCGCGCCACATTCACACTGGCGAGGCGGCCGAGGCTCAGCGCCTGCAGGCCAACGCCTTCGAGATCGGCACGCTCCTCACCCTGCCCGCCGCCGCCGCGCTGGCGGTCTGCGCTCCGGCCTTCGTCACCGCCTTCTTCGTGGGCGGCAAGTTCACGGCCGCCGATGGCGCGATCATGGCCGACATCGTCATGGCGCTAGTCGCAGGGCTTCCGGCCTATGTGATCGTCAAGATCCTCAACCCCGGCTTCTTCGCGCGCGAGGATACCCGCACCCCGGTGTGGACTGCCGTGGCCGCGCTGGGCTTCAACATCTTCCTCAACCTGGTGGTCGTGCGCCCGTTCGGGATCGTCGGGCTGGCCGGGGCGACGGCGGCTTCGGCGACGCTCAACTGCGTGCTGCTCTATGCGATCCTGCACAAGCGCGGCTGGTTCCACTTCACCTGGCGGCTGACCGGCAAGATCGCGCGGCAACTGGTGGCAACCGGCGTGATGGCCGCGTTGCTGTGGTGGCTGATGCCGCAGCTGGAAAGCCACTACGCCGGACACTGGTTCGAACGGGCATGGTCGCTCGCGCTGCTCGTCGGCGCAGGGCTGGTCGCGTTTTTCGGAACCGCCTTTGCCGTCGGCGCGGTCGACAAGTCGGTGCTTGCCCAGCTAAGGCGGCGCCGTCCGGCCCGCACCAAGGCCGACGATGAAATCCTCGAAGTAGAGTAAAAACAATGCGTATCGTTTCCGGCATCCAGCCCACCGGCAATCTCCACCTCGGCAATTACCTGGGTGCGATCCGCAATTGGGTGAAGATGCAGGATGACGTTACGGCAGGTGGCGGCACCAGCCTGTACTTCCTGGCCGATCTCCATGCGATCTCGATGCCACACGATCCCGCGCAGCTGCGCGAGAACACGCTTGAAATGACCGCCGCACTGGTCGCCTGCGGGATCGATCCCGACAAGTCGATCCTGTTCAACCAGACCCAGGTTCCCGCCCACGCCGAACTGCAATGGCTGCTCAGCGGCACGGCGCGGATGGGCTGGCTCAACCGCATGACCCAGTGGAAGGACAAGGCCGGCAAGAACCGCGAGGGCCAGTCGGTGGCGCTGTTCACCTACCCGGTGCTTCAGGCTGCCGACGTGCTGCTCTACCAGGCCACCCACGTCCCCGTGGGCGAGGACCAGAAGCAGCACCTCGAACTCGCGCGCGACGTGGCGCAGAAGTTCAACAACGACTTCGCACCGGAAGACGCCCCCGTCTTTACCCTGCCCGATCCGATCATCCCGCCCGAAGCGGCCCGGATCATGAGCCTGCGCGACGGTTCCTCGAAGATGTCAAAGTCCGATCCCTCGGACATGAGCCGCATCAACCTGACCGACGATGCCGACACGATCATGGCCAAGGTCAGGAAGGCCAAGACCGACCCCGAACCCCTGCCGTCCGACAAGGCGGGCCTTGAAGGCCGCCCAGAGGCGACCAACCTGGTCGGCATCTATGCCGCGATGGCGGGAACCACGGTCGACGCGGTGCTGGCCGAATTCGGCGGCGAAGGCTTTGGCAAGTTCAAGCCGGCGCTTGGGGAACTGCTGGTCGAACAGCTCGCCCCGATCAACGCCCGCTTCCTGGAACTGCGCGCAGACCGCGCCGCGCTGGGCGCGATCCTGCGGCAGGGCGCGGAGAAGGCCCGCGCCCTGGCCGCGCCCACGCTCGAGGCAACCTATGCCGCGCTGGGGCTGGTGCGCGGCTAGGCTGATACAATTCATTCAAGCGCGATTAAGCCGGCTTGGCCTAGTGCCCTGACATTCCTAAGAGTTGTGCGCCCGCACGCTTCCGACTCCGGAGCGTGGCGGCAAAGGAGAACAGGGTCGATGCCGTCAAACCACCGTTCACCGCTTGCCTGGCTGAAGCTTGCACTCGTCCCGCTGATGCTGGGCGCGCTGGCGGCCTGCGCTACGCCGTTCAATGCCAACGTCTCGCGCTATCAAAGCCAGCTTCCCGCACCGCAGGGGCAGACCTTCTACGTGGTGGCGGACGATCCGGCCCTCGCCGGCGGCCTCGAATTCTCGCAATACGCCGCGCTGGTAGCCCAGCGCATGACCGCGCTGGGCTATGCCCCGGCGGCCAGCGCTGACACGGCCGACCTCATCGTGCGGTTCGACTACGGCGTCGACAAGGGCCGCGAAAAGGTCCGCTCGACCGGCTTCTACGATCCGTTTTGGGGGCCGTGGTATGCGGGTCCGCGCTGGCGTTCGAGCTGGTACGGCTCGCCCTATTGGGGCTGGGGCGGCGCCTATTACCGCCCGCACAGCGCCTGGGGCTATGGCTGGTACGATCCGTGGTTCGACAACGGCTATGAAAGCTACACCGTCTACACCAGCGGGATCAGCATGAAGATCGACCGCCGCGCCGATGGCACCCGCCTGTTCGAAGGCCGCGCCGAAGCGGCTTCAACCTCGAATCGCCTGCAATATCTGGTCCCCAACCTGGTCGAAGCGATGTTCACCGACTTCCCGGGCCACAATGGCGAAACCGTGCGCATCTCGGTTGCGCCGGAAAAGAAGAAAAACTAGGCCGCAAGGCAGTTTGAGAACCGCAGGGCGGGGCCAGCAATGGCTCCGCCCTTTGCGTTTGTCTGGATCAGTTGCCCAGCGCCACCACGCCGCCGGTCGAGCCGAACCCGCCCTCGCCGCGCGCGGTTTCATCGAGCTCGTCCACGCTGAGCCAGCTTGCCCGCGTGACCGGGGCCAGCACCAGCTGCGCCACCCGGTCGCCTCGCAGGATCGCAAAGGGTTCGGCCCCGTGGTTGATCAGAATGACCTTGAGCTCGCCGCGATAATCGCTGTCGATCGTGCCGGGGGTGTTGGGCACGGTGATACCGTGCTTGAGCGCCAGGCCCGAACGCGGCCGCACCTGGATTTCAAACCCAAAGGGAATGGCCATGGCCAGGCCTGTCGCCACCGCGTGGCGGCCGCCCGGCGCGATCGTCACATCTTCAGCGGAGACCACATCCATCCCCGCCGCACCGTCGGTGGCATAGGCCGGAAGATCGAGTCCTTCGCCGTGGGGCAGGCGCTTAACGAGAACCGGAACGGGGTTTGACGAATGCATCGGCGATCCTTTGGACAAGTGCGGCAGCCACCTCGTCCTTTGGCATTTCCGGCAGGCTTTCGACACCCTCAGCCGAAATGATATGCACGGCGTTGACACTGCCGCCCATCACATCGCCCGACACATCGTTGGCCACGATCCAGTCCGCGCCCTTGCGCTTGCGCTTGTCCTTGGCGTGTTCGATCACGTGTTCGGTTTCGGCGGCAAAGCCGACCACCAGCTTGGGCCGCTTGTCGCTGACTGCAACGGTGGCAAGGATATCGGGGTTTTCGGTCAGGCGCAGCGCCGGCGGCGCCGAGCCGCGCTTCTTCATCTTCTCGCTCGCGGTTTCCAGCGTGCGCCAGTCAGCCACGGCGGCGACCATCACCGCAACATCGGCGGGCAGCGCCTGCTTTACCGCTTCGGCCATCTGGCGCGCGGTTTCGACGTTTACGCGGGTGACCCCGGGCGGGGTTTCGAGGACGACCGGACCGGACACGAGCGTGACCCGCGCCCCGGCCCGCGCAGCGGCGGCGGCAATGGCATAGCCCTGTTTGCCTGATGACCGGTTGGCGATGTAGCGCACCGGATCGATCGGCTCGTGCGTCGGCCCGGCGGTGATGAGGACGTGCCTGCCCTTGAGCGGCCCGTCGAAGACCACTGGAGCCTTGGGCGCATCGGGGGCGAAATCGGGCTGGCCGTCCAGGGGATTGGCGGCGAGCGGCCCCTCATAGGGTTCTGGTGCCGACTGGCCGGTAACCAGGTGGTTGATCGCATCGGGATCGGTCGGCGGCGCGGCCTTGGCCTTGCCCTTTTTGGAGAGCAGCGGGCTCGCCAGCAGGACTTCGGGCGGGGGCACTTCGTCGACCGGCGGCAACGGTTCTAACGCGGCCGCATCGGGCAAGAGTGCCGCATCGAGCGGCGGCAGGGCTTCCCCCTTGCTGCTGCGCGGGATCAGGCTGGCGGTCAGACCGCCGTGGCCGGTGTCGATGCTGTGCGGGGGCTCGTCGTCATAGTCGCGGTTGAAATCGAGCTGCGGTTCCGGTGCGGTCAGCACCGGTGCCTCCAGCCCCAGCACTTCGCAGATCGCCCGATAGATGACCGGCGGCTCGGGCAGCCGGCCGGGGCCGAATTCGCCGCAGGCCATCGCACCTTCGTCGGGATCGATCACCATCACGCCGCGTTCGATCAGCGTCTGGATATTGGCCTGGGTGGCATGGTGCTGCCACATGCGGACATTCATCGCCGGGACGGCCAGCACCGGCTTGTCGGTGGCAAGCAGCAGGGTGGTGGCAAGATCGTCGGCCACACCGTTGGCCATGCGCGCGATCAGATCGGCCGTGGCCGGGCATACGACGACCAGATCTGCATTACGCGAAAGCTGGATGTGGCCCATCTCGACCTCGTTGGCGAGATCCCACAAGGTGGTGTGGACGGGATTTTCGCTGAGCGCGGCAAGGGTCATCGCCGTGATGAACTTTGCGCCGCCTTCGGTGAGCACACAGGTGACCTCGCCGCCACCCTTGCGGATCAGGCGAACCAGTTCACAGGCCTTATACGCGGCGATACCGCCGCCGACGACCAGCAGGATACGTGGCACTGTCATGACACGGCGCTTGTGCAATGCCCTTCCTTCATGCGCAACAGGCTTTGACTTCGGCAATCCCTGAGGCACAGTGGCTAAGACCGAGTTAATGGGGGAAGTTACCGATGCGCCTGATCCTTACCGCCCTGATCTTTCTGTTCGGGATGTTCGACCTGTTCATGGGCCTGAATTTCCTGCTCAACCCTGCTGCAACGGCCGTTGGCTTTGGACTGGAACCGCTCGGTACCGCCGAAATTCAGGGACTTTCGACGCTGCGTGCCGATTTCATGGCCTTTTTCGGGGTGGTCGCAGGCTGCATGATGATCGGTGCCTGGCGCCGTAACGCCGACCTGCTGCTGGTCCCCGCCGCGCTGATGGGAACTGCCGTGACGGTGCGCGCGATCGGCCTGATGCTCGACGGCCCCTATCCCGGCTGGCCGGTGCCGATGGCGGTGGAACTTTCGCATGTGATCCTGCTGGTCGCCGCCTGGCGGGTCCTGCCCCACCACAAGATCGAGGAACTGACTTCCTAAGCCGGTCCCGCGCCCAGCGCCGCGCGCCAGAGCGAAGCCAGCGCGCGCGGCACGAAGGCAAGGCCGGCGAACATCCCCGGCGCGATCACCGCGCCCCAATAGAAATTGTTGTCGCGGCCCGCGATCATGAAGGCCACGCCGTAGCCGGCATAAAGCAGCGCCGCCGTGGTCCCGGCCCCGCTCTTCCAGCCGGCCCAGCCCAGCACCATGAGGATCACCAACGGCCCGGCAAGGTAATGCGGCAGGAAGCGCAGGTTGCTGGACAGCACCACGTTCGAAAGCCAGCCCGAGAGCCCGCGAAACACCAGCCAGTCCGGCCCCATCACGTCGCTGGGCAGCACCTGCTGCGCCACGAAATGCATGTGCACCGCCAACGCGCCAAAAAACACGACGACCAGCGCGCTCCACGCCGCGCCTTCCTTCCAGTCGCGGCGAAGGAACGCCAGCGCGCCCATCAGCAGGACGAAGGGCAAGACATGCTCGCGAATCGCCAGGGCCAGCGCCGCCGCCGCCAATGCCCCGCCCCACCTGCGCCCCGGACGGTGCAGCCCCAGCGCCAGCACCATCAGCATCCCGGCCCACAGTTCGTGCAGCACGAAATAGTTGCGGTTGAGCCCCAGGCTTGCTCCCAGGAAGATCAGTGCCGTGCCGATCCGCTGGTAGCGCTGCCCGCCCGGCTCATCGCCAAAGCGCTTCCACCAGGCCCACAGCACCGCCAGCATCAGCGCCAGCGCCGCCGCCATCTGCCCGGGCAGGCCCAGGATCATGTCGAGATAGGCGAGCGTCGGCAGCCGCACGGCAACCCCGGGGCGCAGCGGATAATCGGCCTTGCGGTGTTCATCGGCGGCGACCTTGTAATAGTTTTCGCCCCGTCCGATCCGCTCGATCACGTTGTCGTACAGCTGCAGGTCGTCGTCGCGCTTGCGCTCGGCTGCAGGCTTGCCGCTGACTGCGCCCGAAAGGCTTTCGGTAAAGCCGGCGGTCGGCTTTTCCTCCTTGCCTGCGGTGATCGGCACCATCGCCGCCCGGACCATCAGCACCAGGAGCAGGGCCAGCACGCTCAACGCCTGCCAGCGCGGCCACCGCGCAAAGCGATCATCAGATTGCGTGCCCGCTTGCATCGTTGCCATGTGCCTGTGCCAAATCCCCGTTGCTTATGCGCTTGTGGCACAGGCGGAATCGACGAGGCAAGCGGCGCGCTGCTTGCGCTTCGCCCGCGCGGTCCTACATTGTCTGGCTGAAAGGATTTGCGCGAATGAATGACGAACAGCCGAGCGGCAACCCCTGGCTCAAGAGCCTGCTGGTCTGGGGCGGCATCTTCCTTGCCTTGTTGCTGGCCGTATCGATGTTCAACACGCGCACCGACACCCAGGGCACCCAGATCGGCTATTCCGATTTCCGTGCCCGCGTTGCCGCGGGGCAGGTCGAATCCGTCCAGATCAGCGAAACCCGCATCACCGGCAAGTACAAGGCCGGCGGCGGCACATTCAGCACAATCCCCGTGCCCAACGACGCCTCGCTTCAGCCGCTGCTCCAGCAATCCGGCGTAAAGTACGAGGGCAAGGAGCCGGAGCAGACCAACATGCTGGTCGCGCTGCTGTTCAACATCCTGCCCTTCGTGCTGTTCCTGGTGGTGGCCTTCTATGCCCTGCGCCAGATCCAGAAGGGCGGCGGTGCGGGCGGCGCGATGGGCTTTGGCAAGTCCAAGGCCAAGATGCTGACCGAAAAGCAGGGCCGCGTGACCTTTGCCGACGTTGCCGGGATCGACGAAGCCCGAGAAGAGCTTGAGGAAATCGTCGAATTCCTCAAGGCGCCGCAGCGCTTTTCCAAGCTGGGCGGCCAGATCCCCAAGGGCGCGCTGCTGGTCGGCAGCCCCGGCACCGGCAAGACGCTCCTCGCGCGCGCCATCGCGGGTGAGGCGGGCGTGCCGTTCTTCACCATTTCGGGTTCGGATTTCGTCGAAATGTTCGTCGGCGTCGGCGCGAGCCGCGTGCGCGACATGTTCGAACAGGCCAAGAAGAACGCGCCCTGCATCGTCTTCATCGACGAAATCGACGCGGTTGGCCGCCACCGCGGCCATGGCCTGGGCAATTCGAACGACGAACGCGAACAGACGCTCAACCAGCTGCTGGTCGAAATGGACGGGTTCGAGGCGAACGAAGGCATCATCATCATCGCCGCGACCAACCGCCCCGACGTGCTTGACCCGGCGCTGCTGCGTCCGGGCCGGTTCGACCGGCAGGTGGTCGTCTCGGTTCCCGACATCGAGGGCCGCGAAAAGATCCTGGGCGTGCACATGAAGAAGGTGCCGCTCGCTCCTGACGTCGATGCCCGCACCATCGCGCGCGGCACGCCCGGCTTTTCGGGCGCGGACCTGGCCAACCTGGTCAACGAGGCCGCCCTGCTCGCCGCGCGGCGCAACAAGCGTCTGGTCGCGATGCAGGAATTCGAGGACGCCAAGGACAAGGTCATGATGGGCGCCGAGCGCCGCAGCATGGTGATGACCGAGGACGAGAAGAAGATGACCGCCTATCACGAGGCGGGCCATGCGATCGTTTCGGTCAACGAACCGGCGTCAGACCCGATCCACAAGGCCACGATCATTCCGCGCGGCCGCGCGCTGGGCATGGTCATGCGCCTGCCCGAGCGGGACAGCTATTCCTACCACCGAGACAAGATGCACGCGAACCTGTCGGTCGCGATGGGCGGACGCGTGGCCGAGGAACTGATCTTCGGGCACGACAAGGTCAGCTCCGGCGCCAGCTCGGACATCCAGTACGCCACCAGCCTCGCCCGTTCGATGGTCACCAAGTGGGGCATGTCGGACAAGCTTGGGCCGCTGCAGTACGAGGAACAGAGCGAAGGCTATCTCGGCTATGGCGGCGCGCAGCGCACGATGATGTCGGAAGAGACCAACAAGCTGATCGACAAGGAAATCCGCAGCCTGGTTGATGGCGCACACAAGCGCGCAACCGACATCCTGAAAGCCAACGAGGACAAGCTGCACCTGCTGGCACAGGCGATGCTGGAATACGAAACGCTGAACGGCGAAGAAATCACCAAGCTGCTCGAAACCGGCAAGCTTGACCGGCCCGATGCGCCGAGCGGCCCGCGCCCGGTGCCGGTCCACGGCTCGGCGATTCCCAAGGCCGGACGGCGCTTTGCCGGCAGCGCGGCGGCCTGACCCGCCAGGGTCAGGCCCCGGCTTCGGCCAGGATCAGCATCGCAAACAGCATCAGCGCGGTGAGCGCGATGCACAGCAGCGCACCCGTGCGCCAGATCGCGCCGCCGCGCGTCAGGCCATAGGCCCCGCGCAGCTGCCGATACATATGCCAGGGCGGCAAAACCGTGGCCGCCATGCCGATCCACGGCAGGCCCGCCGCACCCGCCAGCGTCAGCACCACCGCCAGCAGGGTCATGAAGCACAGCGAATAGGTGACAAAGACCGTGTGATCATAAAGATGAAAGCGGCGGCTGAAGGGAAACAGCAGCCATACGAACGGCACGGAAATCGGGATCAACGCCCAGCTGTATTTGTAGGCGCTGTTCTGCACCTTGTAGATCACCAGTTGGGGGTTATCCGAAAACTGCTTTAGTACGTGGTCGATCGCCGGGATGTCGCTGCTGACGCCCTTTTCATTGGTGCCTGACGCCTTGACCTCGCGCATGATGTCGAGCGCCTGCTTGTCGCCTTTGATCTGCTGGTCGATCGCCGCGGTGGGCTGCCCCGCCGCAATCAACTTGGCGCGTTGCTGCTCCAGACCTTTGAGGTGCGGTTCGGTCGCCTCGATCCCGGTGCGGGTCTTGCCATCCACATCGACGGTCTGGGCCGGATTGAACCCGCCGGCAAACTGCTTGATCACCGCAAACATCAGGAACACGCTGAACAGGAACAGCGCGATCGGGCTGACATAGCTCGCCCGCCGCCCGTCGATGTATTCGCGGGTCAGCTGCCCCGGCTTCCACGCCAGCATCGGCAGGGTGCGCCAGATCTTGCCTTCGAAGTGGAACACCCCGTGGAGCAGGTCATGAAAGAACGCACCCAAGGTGCGATGCACATGCGCGGCCTGCCCGCAGACATGGCAATGGCTGCCGACCAGCTGCGTCCCGCAATTGAGGCAGGCCGCCTCGTGCGTGTGGCCATCGCCGCCTTCGCCATGGGCCGGTTCGACCGCGCGGGCGGTCAGCGCGCCTTGCGCGATATCGCCGATGATTTCGCCGCTACCAGTCACGATTGCCTCCCACATTGACCGCGCCATTCATGGTCTGGCAGACTGTCGGCGGTCAAGTCGCACTTGTGCGCTTGCGAAGAGAGGATGGAAATGCGGAAAATTTTCATAAGCTTGGCAGCCACTCTCGCGCTTTGCGCGCCAGCCATTGCCGCCCCGGGCGACATGAGCGTGGCGACCTTCCTGACCAAGGCCGACGCGCTGAAGGCCAAGGGGGCGATGGCGCTGTTTTCCGATGACATGAGCCTGCTCAAGCAGGAAGGCACGGCGGCGGGCGAACACTACCGGGCGCGGCTGCAGAAAGAGCGGGCTGCGGGCCAGCCGTCAAGCTGCCCGCCGAAGGGCGCCAAGGTCAATTCGGACGATCTGCTTAACTTCCTGCGCAAGTATCCGGCCGGATCACGCAGCGGCATCACGATGAAGACCGCAATCGCGGAATTCATGATCGCCAAGTACCCCTGCAAATAAAGCCTTGGCGCAACGCGCCCACAAAAAGGCCCGCGTCCCTTGGGAACGCGGGCCTTTTTGGTGTGGCCTTGGCTCGCGCGGCGATCAGCCGTCGTAGTCGCCGCCGATCGAGGTGTTGCGCACCGGCGCGGCGGCGGTGATGCGCAGCGCTTCGGCCGACTGGCTGAGCGAGCCGATGTCATCGACTTCATCATCGTCGTCCGGCAGGACGCGCTGGAGCGAGTTGACCACCGATTCCTTGAGGTTTTCGGGCCGCACGGTCTGCTCGGCGATTTCGCGCAGGGCAACGACCGGGTTCTTGTCGCGATCGCGATCGATCGTCAGTTCGGCGCCGCCCGAGATTTCGCGCGCACGCTGCGCAGCAAGCAGGACGAGGTCGAAACGGTTGGGAACCTTATCGACGCAATCTTCAACGGTAACGCGCGCCATCTGGCACTCCAATTCTGAAAATTCAGGGAATGGAGGCTGCTACACGCGCGGCGATTCGCAAGTCAAGAAAAATTCGCATAAATAATTGATTTTAAATGCTTATTTATTCATCGCCGTAAGCCTGGTTGCGCATGTCCTCTGGCGCCAAATCGCTGAAGCGGGTGATGCGCGATTCGAAGCGCATGCGCACCTTGCCGGTTGCGCCGTGGCGCTGCTTGGCCACGATCAGTTCGGCGAGGCCATGGACCCGCTCCATCTCCGCGGCCCAGGTGGCGTGGGCCTCGTGGATCTTGGGATCGTCGCCATCGGTGGGCTGCTTGGGCTCCTTGGCGGCGACATAGTAGTCTTCGCGGAACACGAACCAGACCATGTCCGCGTCCTGTTCGATCGAGCCGGATTCGCGCAGGTCCGACAGCATCGGACGCTTGTCGTCGCGGCTTTCGACCGCACGGGAAAGCTGCGACAGCGCGATCACGGGGACCGACAGTTCCTTGGCCAGCGTTTTCAGCCCGCGCGAGATTTCCGAGATTTCATTCACGCGGTTGTCGGTCGCGCGGCCCGTGCCCTGCAGCAGCTGCAGGTAGTCGACGATGACGAGGCCGATGTTGTGCCGCCGCTTCAGCCGCCGCGCGCGGGCCCGCAGCGCGGCAATCGACAGCGCCGGGGTATCGTCGATGTAGAGCGGCAATTCGGCCAGGCGCTGGCTGGCGAAGGACAGCTGCTGGAAATCCTCGCGGCTGATCTTGCCCATGCGCAGGGCTTCCGAGCTGATCCCCGACTGTTCGGCCAGGATACGGGTGGCCAGCTGATCCGCGCTCATTTCCAGGCTGAAAAAGGCCACCGCCGCGCCGACCGACTTTTCCAGTGGGATGCCATCTGCCTGGTCGCGCAGCAGCCGGTCGGCCGCATTGAAGGCGATGTTGGTGACGAGCGAGGTCTTGCCCATGCCCGGACGGCCCGCAAGGATGATAAGATCGCTGTCGTGCAGACCGCCGATCTTCTCGTTGACCGAGGTGAGGCCCGTGGTCTTGCCCGAGATGTGGCCGCCGGAATTGAACGCCTTTTCGATCGCGCTGATCGCGGTGCGGGTGGCGAGGCCAAAGCTCTGCGCCTCGCTCTGTGATCCGGCCCCTTCGGCTACCTTGTAGAGCGCGGCTTCGGCCTGCTCGATCTGCTCGAGCGGGGCGACGCTTTCCGACGTGTCCATCGCCTTGCCGACCAGCTCGCGCCCGACCGAGACGAGTTCGCGCAGCAGCGCCAGGTCATAGATCTGCTCGGCCAGTTCGCGCGGGGCGAGCAGGCCCTGCCCGTCCGCCGTCAGCCGCGCGAGATAGGCCGCGCCGCCCAGTTCCTTGAGCGCCTCGTCCGCTTCGAAATAGGGCCGCAGCGTCACCGGCGTGACCACCGCGCTGCGATCGAGCAACTGCAGGATGCGGGCATAGATTCGCTGGTGGACAGGTTCGAAGAAGTGTTCGGGGCGAATCGGGGTGGCCAGTTCCTCGATCACGCGGTTGTCGATCAGGACGGCGCCAAGAAAGGCGGCCTCGGCCTCCACGTTGGCGGGCAGGCTGCGGCCCGGTGCGGCGGCGGTGGTATCGTCGGAGCGGATGATGAGGTCGGTTTCGGCCATAGGCGCTGTTCAATGCGCCCAAGCAGGACGCCGTGCAAGGATCGCGCGCGCATCGCGCCGCTGCCCCCCCTGTGGATAGCGGGGACTGATTCTGAACCTTGCTTGGCGATTCTGGCCCTTGCTTGGCGAATCCCCATCTGCGAAAGCAGCATGGTTATGGCAGCCCCCCGGATCATCCACATCGAACTCGATGAAGCGACGATCCTGTGGCGCAATGCCGATATCGAACAGGAACGCCGAATCGCGATCTTCGACCTGATCGAGGACAACACTTTCAAGCCGCTGCGCGCATGGGAAGCGGGGCACCAGGGCCCATACCGGCTGCGCCTGGCAGTCGACGACGGGCGGCTGGTGCTCGATATTTCGAGCGAGGATGGCCAGCTGCTGGAAACGCTGATCCTTGGCCTTGGCCGCTTCCGCCGCCCGATCCGCGAATATTTCGCGATCTGTGACAGCTACTACCAGGCGATCCGCAAGGCCACCGCCGCCGAGATCGAGACGATCGACATGGCCCGGCGCGGGGTTCACAACGAGGCGGCCGAAATGCTGATGGAGCGGCTCGAGGGCAAGGTCGAAACCGATTTCGCCACCGCGCGGCGGCTCTTTACCCTGATCTGCGTCCTGCATATCAGGGGCTGAGCTGGAAGGGGTCGCGACCATCATGGCACGTAAAGGGAAAAGCCGCTGGCGGCTGCGCCTGCTGGGCATCGCGGGGCTGATCGCGGCGCTTGGCGGGGGCTACCTCTGGTGGGACATGAGCCACTGGCGGCCGATGCGCGCCGCCTTTCCGATGCAGGGCGTGGAGATCGGGGCAGACGACGGCGCGGTTGACTGGAAGGCGCTCAAAGCCATCGGCGCGGACTTTGTCTATCTTGACGCTTCGGCCAGCGCCTTTGCCCGCGATCCCAGCTTCGTCCAGAATTTCGAGGATGCGCGCGCCGCCAGGTTCCAGGTTGGCGCGGTGCACCGCTATGACCCGTGTCAGCCGGCCGAGCGGCAGGCGGCGAACTTCGTCACCGTGGTCCCGCGTGATGCCAAGCTGCTGCCGCCCGCGGTCGACCTCGACATGCTGGCCGACAATTGCCCGGTGAAAGTCAGCGATGCCGCCGTGCAGAGCGAACTGATGACTTTCCTCAACCAGATCGAAACCCACACCGGCAAGGCCACGATCCTGAAGGTCTCGGCCCGGTTCGAGGAGCGCTATCACATCGCCGCCGCGATCGACCGCAACCTGTGGCTGGTGCGCGACCGGTTCCAGCCGGACTATGCCGGGCGGCCGTGGATGCTGTGGACGGCCAACCACGCGCTGACGAACGAGGCTGACAAGGAGCCGGTGCGTTGGGTAGTGGTGCAACCATGAGCTGGACCCGCGACACCCTGATCGCCGCTGCGCGCGATGCCGCGCGCAGCGCCTATGCGCCCTATTCGAACTTCCACGTCGGCGCGGCGCTGGGCTTTGCCGATGGCTCGGTGGTGACCGGCGCGAACGTCGAGAACGCGAGCTATGGCCTGACGCTCTGCGCGGAAACGGTCGCGGTGGGCAAGGCCCTGTCCGAAGACTGGCGCGGCGGCCTTGAAGCGGTGGCCGTGATCGGCGGCAAGGCGGGCGCGGTCGGCAGCGGCGATCCGGTGACGCCCTGCGGGCGTTGCCGCCAGATGCTCAACGAAGTCGCAGCCCTGGGCGGCAGCGATCCCGCCGTGTGGTGCGTGGGGAAGAGCGAAGTGCTGGAGCTTCGCCTGTCCGACCTGCTGCCGCGCGCGTTCGGGCCGGATAGTCTGGGCTGAGCTGCTGCGTTTGTCGCGAAATTCCAATTAATTCCTTCTGCTTGCCCTAAGCATCAGCAGATCGGTCTATGTCCTGACCGGTTGGCCTGGCCCATTGCGCCGAGGAAAATCTGGAGATCCCCATGCGCGGCAAGTTCGTTTTGGCAATCGGTTGCGCCGCCCTAATCGTCTCGTCCGCATTATGGGCAGAAGCCTTGAGCGACCGCGCCGTGCAGACGTTCAATGGCCGCGCGCAGAGCATGATCGCTGCGGCAAACAGCGATGAGCCTGATACGAAGCTCTATGTCGCACAGCTGAAATCCACCTGCGGCGGGCTGGTTGGCGATCTGATGTCGGCCCATATGCCCAATGCGCTGGGCATCCAGCTGCAATCGTTCTGCATGGGCGTTGGCGATCTTGAACGGGCGGTAAAAGCCAACAAGTCTGGCCGCAACGCCTATTGCGGAGACTTCGATCAGGGCATCAAGGCCGCGCGCAAGATGACCCGAGGCCCGGAAAACGAAGCGGTTTATGACAGCGCGCAGCAACTGGCGGGCGCAGCAGAGAAGATCAAGGCGACCAGGTTCAGCAGCACCCGCCGCGTCGGCTACGATCTGTCCCTTGAGTACAAGGGCCAGACCATGAGCTGCAATTGAGCGGTGGCTGGCCCGGCTGCCCCGCCCACAACGGTGAGATCCCGAAAATGAAAATTCCGCGCCGTGAGGCAATGCTTGGCCTTGGCGGCATCGGTGCCGCGTTGCTTCTGCCAGCCGAACCGGCGCGGGCCAATCTGGCGACGGATAACTGGTCGCAGCTGCAGCCGATCTTTGCCCGGCACTGGTATGGCGGCGGGATCGGCAGCACCCGCAACACTGTGGATGGCACCCTTCCGCTTGAATTCGGGATCGATTTCGGCCCCGCCGACGACATGCATTTCAATGGCCGCCACAAGATCACCAGCCGCTGGGATACGGGCACCTATTCGGCAGTGTTCGGCATCAGCGGCTATTTCTGGGGCACCGAGAACACGATCGGCCTGGTCATTGAATCGTCCTACAAGATCGCAGGCGATGCCTTGCCCGCCGATCTCTATTGGCAGGGCATGACCGGGCAGCTTCAACTCTATCCGGATCGAACATCCCCGGGACACTGGCTGCTGGATGGCATGCTGTATGGCTTGCAGGACGGCGTGGAATTCCACACCCAGCTGAAAGACAGCCCGCAATAGGTGGAGGCCTAAAGCCGTGGGGAGGCCGATCCCCTGCTCATCAAGCCACTCGACCGCGCCCGCCCTGCCGCATCCGCCAGCAAATCGAGTTCGAGCGCAAAGTCCCCATCCTCGAAGAACGTCCGCTCGCGGCGATTGCCGCGTTGCGTCACATGGTGGGGAATCCCTGGCAGGACCACGCGGGGCAATCGGGCCATGGCTCAGTCGTTAGCGGAGTTTAGGGTTTATTGTAACTGTCGCCGCATTCCCTAGTGAACTAGCAGCGCAATACAATCCCAATTCATCCAGGGAACGATCTAATTACCCTTATTATTGAGCGTATATTTTAAAAGAACCAAGCAATATATAATAATATTCGGAATAATTAATTTTATGCTATAATATAGTATGTAAAACATTGCCCCACCTTCATCAACATCCATGATATTTGCAATTGAATATATTGGCCGATCTAAAGCGCTAAGCAAAATTTCTATTGGAGATAGGCAAACAATATGTCCGTCATTTGCGCATTTTGCTCTTAATATAAAGGAAATCATAAATATAGAATTGAAAATCATTATATATAACAATGCATTATATCTTGATTTTCGGTCCATGCTGCCCCCTAATTTTCCAGTATTTATTTACGGTGACAGTTACAATAACCCCCAAACCCACCGCTTCACCTTTGGCTTTGCGAGATTCCAGAGGCAATACAAGTAGCCCCACCACTACCCGGTTCGCGCTGAACCGAACCCCTACCCCTCCAGCCACTCCAGCAGCGCGGCCATGCAGTCGCGGCCCAGTTGCACGGAACGCTCCGGCGACCAGCCCTGCGCGGGGCAGGGCAGGTCGTCGTTGTCCTTGAAGGGCATTTCCAGCGTCATCGACGTGCAGCCGAAACGCTGCGCCAGCTGGTTGGTCGACATCGTCAGGTTCGCGCGGCCCGGCCCTGCCACCGGATAGCCATGGCGGGTCTGGAAATCGGGGGTGCGGCGCGCGAGAATCGTCTTGTAGCGGTCGAACCCGGCCTGCTGACCCTCGCTCCACGCCGGGATGCCCTCGAACCCGGCAAGGAACACGTGGGGGATCGCCTCATCGCCGTGGACGTCCATCGCGAAGTCGACGCCGGTCTGGTCCATGGCCTGAAGGATGCACAGCACTTCGGGTGACTTGTCGGCGCTGGGGCTGGCCCATTCGCGGTTGAGGTTCACGCCCGCCGCATTGGTGCGCAGGTGGCCCCGGCATGATCCGTCGGGATTGGCATTGGGCACCACGTGGAACCGGCAGAGGCGGCGTAGCTTGCGCCCGACCGGATCGGCCGGATCGGTGAGGCAGCCGAGCGCGCCTTCCATCCACCATTCGGCCATCGATTCGCCCGGATGTTGGCGGGCATAGAGCCAGACCTGCTTTGCGCCCTCGCCCAGCTCCAGGCAGTCGATCGGCTGGCCATCGAGGCTGTAGCCCAGCTCGCGGTGCTCCACCCCCTCTTCCAGCGCCATGGCCGCGATCAGATCGTGGTGCCGCTCCATCGAATAGGGCGCGAAATAGGCGAACCAGGCGAGGCTGCCTTGCGGGACATAGCGGATCGTCAGCGTTCCGCCCGCCTCGGCTGCGTCATAGCTGCTGGGCGCGCGGCCCCAGAATTCGCGGTCTTCGCTGACGGCGGCGTTGTAGTTGGTCCAGCCGCCCGGATAGGCCGAGGCGGCAAGGCCTGTGATCTTGAGCACCAGCTCGCGCCCGGCGGCGCCCGCCACACGAAAGTGGAACCACTGGAAGAAGTCACTGTCCTTGTCCTTGCGGATCGCCAGCGTCGCGGTTGCGCCGGAAACAGCAAGGACTTCGATATTGCCGGAATCGAACGCGGCATTGATCGTGATGTCGGTCATTTAACCTGGCCTGTCATTTAACGAGGATCGTCTCGCCCGACTGGCCGGGGAAGCCTTTGAACAGGGCTTCGGCCATTTTCGGCGCGCCGAGCGCGGTATCGGCGAGCGGCGAGGATTTGCGCACGGTAAAGCTGGCGCGCCCTTCCCACAGCACCGAATCGGTCGCGCGGTCGCGGATCGTCACGCCAAGGCGGGTTTCCACCTGTTCGCCGGGCGACGGGGTGAGGTTGATGCCGATACCAAGGCCCACTCCGCTACCATAGGTGCCGGTGGTGCCGCCCATGCCGACGCTGACCGGACTGGTGCCGCTCGACGGCTTGAACGTGGCGCGTTCCAGCCTGAGCTGGGCCACCTGCTTGCCCTGACCGGGCGCGGCTTCGGTATAACCGGCCAGCACCAGCTGCCGCATGACGGCGATCGAATAGGTCTGCCATTCGAGCGAAGCGCCATCGCTGCCCGGCGCGGGTTCGACCGAGATCGTGCCCTTGCCCAGCGGGGCCACATCGGCCACGTGAAAGCGTGTCACCTCGACCGGGCCGGTCGGCGCGACGCAGCCCGCCACGGCCAGCAGCGCCAGGACAATGGGCGCGAATTTCAGACGCTTCATGGCAACGGGTCTCCCTCTTGACGGCCAAACTGGCCGACCCGCGCCGCAGATGCAAGGTTCAGCGGCGTATCTCGACTTCGCCGGTGCGGCTGGGGAAGCCGTCGAACAACACCTTGGCCAGCTTGGTGGCGATTTCCTGCTGGCTCCAGCGCGCGTCGCCCTCGCGGGTGACGATCTCGGCGCGGCCTTCCCACAGCACTGCGCCGCTCGCCTTGTCCTTGATGCGCACCTCAAGGCGGGTCGAAACAAGCGCCTTCTTCGGCTTGGTCAGATCGACCGCGACGGCCATGCCCATCATCGATCCGCGGTTGGAAACACCCATCGTCATCGCGCCGCTAACGGGCTTGTGCGGAGCTTCTTGCGGAACGACCTCGGCGTGGACGATCCGAAGCTCGACCACCTGGCCACCGGTCGGATCGGGCGTGGCGACGTCATAGCCCACGCCCGCCAGCTGATCGACCACAGCCGCCTCGAACGTCGCCAGTTCGCGCTCGTCGCCGTCGCCGGGGGCTGCGGGGGAAGCGATCACCGCGACCGCGCCCTTGCCCAGCGCATCGGCCGCGGCTCCTTCGGCACGGAAGCGTGCGACCTGGACCTTGCCTTCGGGAGACGGCGCATCGCGGCCGAACCGCGCATCGCGCGACGGCCAGTCCGAGCCGCCCCAGCCGGGATAGGGCTGCGCGGCAAGCGGGGCGGCCAGGATGGCTAGCGAACTCGCCACGGCGGCCAATCGTAAGGTCATGCAGGGCTCCTGGGAGGGAGAGAGGGGACTTTCGGACTATCGCCGCAAGAATTGCCGCCGCCTGAACGGCGCCCGCGAACAATCGAACGCGATTGCGAACAAAGCACTTTCCCGGCGCTGCGGCGTGGGGCATCACCCGCCCATGACCACCAAAGTTCCCGTTCTAGTCACCGGCGGTGCCGGATATATCGGCAGCCACGCCGTGCTCGCCCTGACCGACGCCGGCTGGAGCGTCAGCGTGATCGACAATCTCGTCACCGGCTTCCGCTGGGCCGTGCCCGAAGGGGTGCCGTTCTACGAAGGCGATATCGAGGACGGAGAACTCCTCGCCCGGATCTTCGCCGAACAGGGCATCAAGGCGGTGATGCATTTCGCGGGTTCGGTGGTCGTGCCGGAATCGGTGACCGACCCGCTCAAGTATTATCACAACAACACCGCCAAGACCCGGGCGCTGATCGCGGCGGCGGTGAAGGCAGGCGTGCCGCACTTCATCTTCAGCTCGACCGCGGCGACCTATGGCATTCCCGAAGTGTCCCCAGTGCGCGAAGATTCGCCGCAGAAGCCGATCAATCCCTATGGGATGTCGAAGCTGATGACCGAATTCATGCTGCGCGATACCGCGGCGGCCCATCCCATCAACTTCTGCGCGCTGCGCTATTTCAACGTGGCCGGCGCCGATCCGCGCGCGCGCACCGGGCAATCGACCGCCGGGGCGACGCACCTCATCAAGGTCGCGGTCGAAGCGGCGCTGGGCAAGCGCGAAAAGGTCGACGTGTTCGGCACCGATTTCGCCACGCCCGATGGCACCGGCGTGCGCGATTACATTCACGTCAGCGATCTGGCCGCCGCCCACGTGCTGGCGCTCGAACACCTGATCGACCATCCGGCCGATTCGCTGACCATGAACTGCGGCTATGGCCAGGGCTATTCGGTGCTCGAAGTGCTCGACGCGGTCGACCGGGTCACCAACAACAAGATCACCCGCGTGCTTGGCCCCCGCCGCGCGGGCGATCCCGATTCGCTGATTTCGGACAACCAGCGCATCAAGGCCACCCTGCCCTGGGTGCCGAAGTTCGCTGATCTCGACCAAATCGTGACCCACGCCCTTGCCTGGGAGCGAAAACTCTCCGAGATTCGCGGGGAAGGCTAGGCAGAGGTTGACTTAAGCGCCCGGCCCCCGTAACGGCCCGGCTTCAATTTTGAGCGGTCGGAACCGCAACCGAGAGAAACCATGAAGATTCGCAACAGCCTGAAGTCGCTCAAGGACCGCCACCGGGATAACCGCGTGATCCGCCGCCGTGGCCGGACCTATGTGATCAACAAGACCAACCGTCGCTTCAAGGCGCGCCAGGGCTAAATCCCTGCGTTTGACGGGTTCGCATTCCAGCGAACCCGCAATCCTGACGGCCCGCCTCCGAAACCGGGGTGCGGGCCGAAGCTGTTTCTACTCCGGGAGCGGAACATGATCGACGCGCGAATCGAACCCCTGGTCGAAGCTGTCGTGTTCGATGTGGGCAAGGTGCTGGTCGAATGGGACCTGCGCGAAATCTACCGCGATCTGCTGCCCGATCCGGCCGAGCGGGACTGGTTCGTCGCCAACGTCGTGACGCCCCAGTGGCATTTCCAGCACGACGCCGGACGCCCGCTTGCCGAAATCGTCCCCGAGCGGATCGCCGAGTTCCCCGAGCACGAGGCGCTGATCCGCCGCTACGCCACGCACTTCAACGATTCGACCCCCGGCCCGGTGCCCGGCACGATGGAACTCGCCGAGGCGCTGGCAGAAGCCGGAGTGCCACTTTACGGCATCACCAATTTCGGGGCGGAGTTCTGGGCGGACTTTCGGCCCAACTGGCCGGTATTCCGCCATTTCCGCGATATCGTCGTCTCGGGTGAGGAAAAGCTGCTGAAACCCGATCCGGCGATCTATGCCCTCGCCGCCGGTCGGTTCGGCCACGCGCCAGCCGCCATGCTGTTTGTCGACGACAATGCCGCCAACGTCGAAGGCGCGCGCGCCTGTGGCTGGCAGGCCCACCACTTTATCGATGCACCAACCCTGAAGGCCGAGCTTACCACGCGCGGCCTCTTGGCCTGAACCCGCAAAGGGGCCACGCTCTGCCTGGCGACGGACGGCGGCGGGCACAAAAAAGGCCTCCGTCTTGCGACGGAGGCCGTTCTAGGGGGCTGTTAGGAGTGCCTGATTTGGATCGCGTCAGGCGGCCGCGTTGCAGCGCTGAAGGTCTTCAGCGCTAAGTTCGCCCTTCGGGGTGGCGAAGCTGGTAACCGGACCAAAGGCCTTCACGACCTTGGCGCAGGTGTTGACCGGGCGGGCACCGTCGACCGGGGCCGAGCAGCTGTCACCGCTGCAGCGCCACAGCACGTCGTTCACTACCTTCTGCTTCGGCGCTTCAAGCGCGGTCGAGAGCTTGGCGGTATAACCGGCGGCACCGGCGTGGGCCGGCGTGACGGTGGCGGAAAAGCTGGCGATGGTTCCGGCAAAGGCCAGACCTGCAGCCAGGAGGGTACGGGTCAGCGGAGCCGAGCAAATGGCAGTCATGATATTTCCCCTTACGTTTTCTCTGCACGCACCAATCGGGGAGTTCCTGGGAGGGGATGCTCGATTTTGCGTTGCGAATCGCTACCTAGTTCG
>NZ_JAYSBK010000033.1:0-30040 GCF_041915465.1 Novosphingobium sp.
CGCGATAGGAGCCGAACAACGTGATCGCGGCGGCCTGGTTGGGCTGGATCATGTAGAAACCCTTGGCAATGATCACCAGGGCCGCCGCCTGGGCAAAGGTGCCGAGCGCGAAGAACAGGGCCTGGCTATCGTCGATATAGACGCCTTCCGGGCTGTAATCGCCGGAAACGCTAGCAAAGGCGACCACGCGCAGGGCGAGCCAGAGCGCGAGCATGACGAACAGGCCCAACATCACATAACCGCTGGTGCTCCAGGCGCGGAATTCCTTGCTTGCGGTCATGTCGGGATGCGAATCGATCATCGGACTTCCTCCGAAAAAGTGATATCACTTTGATATCGGATTCGTCAGGGCTGTCAAATGAAAGCGGATTTGCAGGCAGTTTGGGGTTGAAATCAGACCGAATCGGTCGTAAAAGAATCTTGCGGGACCGGGCCCCTCTGGCGCGGCGCAGGCTTCTCCCCCCCTCTACTGAAGCCTCGCTGCGTGATGTCGGACCGCATCGGATGATGCCGATGCCTTGGGTCCGGTCCATGCCCCCCATCCCAAGGTCCGATCCAAGGCTCGGCACATCCGATCGTACGTCACTTTGACACGAAAGGGTGCAGTGAAATGACCGACAAAGCCTTCTACCTGATGCGGCGCCACCAGCAGCTCGATGAACAGCTGCGCCTGGCAATGGCGCGCCTGCGGCCCGATCCGGCCGAAATCAGCAGGCTCAAGAAGCTGAAACTGGCGATCAAGGACCGGCTGGCCCGCTTCGCCCGGCCCCGGCTGACCCGGCCCGTTCAGGGCTGACCGCAGGCAGGTCCACTTCGCACCGGTGCGGCACCCCAGGGTTGCCCGCGCCGGTGCCCCATTTGAACAGGGGCAATTTCCATGGAATTTCTGATGATGGACTGGCTGGGAACGCCGGTCTGGTTCTGGCTGGCGTTCGTCGGCCTCGTGCTCGCGCTCACCGTGTTCGACCTTGGCTTACTGCACAAGGAAGACCGCGCGATGGGCATTTCCGAATCGCTCAAGCTCTCGTTGTTCTACATCTCGGTCGCCATGGCGTTTGGCGCGTGGGTCTGGATCGAGAAGGGCGCCGACCTTGGCATGAAGTTCTACACCGGCTTCTTCATCGAAAAGGCGCTGTCGATCGACAACGTCTTCGTGATCAGCCTGGTGTTCAGCTTCTTCGCCGTGCCGGCCAAATACCAGTACCGTGCGCTCCTTTGGGGCATTCTCGCAGTGATCTTACTGCGCGGCGCGATGATTGCTGCCGGTGCAGCGCTGGTCGCCGAAGCCTATTGGGTACTCTACATCTTCGCCGCTTTCCTGATCTACACCGGAGTGCGGATGTTCTGGGCGACCGACCACGAACCCGACCTGTCGAAGAACCCCGCGATCCGCTGGATCTCCAGCCATATGCGGGTGACCAAGGAGCATCACGGCCAGCACTTCTTCGTGAAGGTCCCGGATGAAAAGACCGGCAAGCTGGCGACAGCGGTGACCCCGCTGTTCCTGGCGCTGGTTGTGATCAACCTTGCCGACCTGGTCTTTGCGGTGGATTCGGTGCCGGCGATCTTCGCGATCACGACCGATACCTTCATCGTCTATACCAGCAACATCATGGCGATCCTGGGCCTGCGCGCGCTGTACTTCGCGCTCGCGGCGATGGTGCACCGCTTCCACTACCTCAAGTATGCGCTGGCCGCTGTGCTGGTGTTCATCGGCGCGAAGATCTTCGTCTCCGACTTCCTGCTGGGCGGCGCGAAGTTCCCGCCGCTTGCCAGCCTTGGCGTGACCGTTGGCCTGATCGCCGCCGGGGTCGGCTACTCGCTCTGGAAGACGCGCGGCGAGGGACTCAATACTGCCTGATCACACTGAGGAACGCGTCGCCGTAAGCCTCAAGCTTGCGGGTGCCCACCCCGCCAATCTCGCCCAATGCGGCAAGGCTGGCGGGGCGGGCCGCGGCCATTTCGCGCAAGGTGGAATCGTGGAAGATCACATAGGGCGGCACGCCTGCCTCCACGGCCAGATCGCGGCGCAGCGCGCGCAGCGCATCGAACAGCGGATCGCCCACCGGGTTGACCCCGCCAGAGGAACCCCGGCGGCCCTTGCGCGCGGTCTCGCGCTTGGGCGGCAGCGCGATCAGCACCGGCAGCTCGCCTTTCAGGATCGCGCGGGCATCGCTGCCCAGTGCCAGCCCGCCATGCTCGGTCGGCACCAGGCTGCCGCGCGCCTGAAGCGCGCGCACCAAGGCGCGCAGCTGCGGTGCCTCGTCCGGCTCGATGATACCGAACACCGATAGCTGATCGTGCCCGCGCGCGGCGATGCGCTCGTCGCTGTGGCCGGTCAGCACCTTTTCGATATGGCCGAAGCCATAGCTTTGCCCGGTGCGATAGACCGCCGAGAGCAGCTTTTGCGCCAGCGTGGTTGCATCCAGCACCGAAGGCGCATCGAGGCAGTTGTCGCAGTTCCCGCAAGTCTCGGGCGGATGCTCGCCAAAGTGGCGCAGCAGCACCGCGCGGCGGCACCCTGCGGTTTCGACCAGCGCGGCGAGGGCATCGAGCCGCGCGCGTTCGCCCGCGCGGCGGGTTTCCTCCACCTCCATGGTGCGCATCCGGGCGCGGGCGAAGTCTTCCGCGCCCCACAGCATCACCGCCACGCTGGGATCGCCGTCACGCCCCGCGCGCCCCGTTTCCTGGTAGTATCCCTCAATCGACTTGGGGATGCCGGCGTGGGCGACGAAGCGCACGTCGGGCTTGTCGATCCCCATGCCGAAGGCGACGGTTGCCACCATCACCATGTCTTCCGAGGCCACGAAGGCCGCCTGGTTGCCCGCGCGCACCGCCGGGTCCAGCCCCGCGTGATAGGGCAGCACCCGCCGCCCGGTGGTGCTGGCGAGCTTTTCGGCCAGCTCCTCCACCTTCTTGCGGGTCGGGGCATAGACAATCCCCGGCCCCGGCTGCTCGGCCATCAGCTGGGTCAGCTGACGCACCGGATTGTCGCGGTGGCGGATGGCATAGCGGATGTTGGGCCGGTCGAACCCCGCGACGATCAGCCCGTCCGGCGCAATGCCCAGCTGGGTCAGGATGTCGGCGCGGGTATGGGCATCCGCCGTGGCCGTCAGCGCCAGGCGCGGCACGTCGGGAAAGGCGTCCATCAGCGGGCGCAGCAGGCGGTAGTCGGGGCGGAAATCGTGGCCCCATTCGGACACGCAGTGCGCCTCGTCGATCGCGAACAGGCTGATCCGGGCTTGTGAAAGCAGTTCGCGGAAATGCGACTGACTGGCGCGTTCGGGCGCGACGTAAAGTAGGTCGAGATCGCCATCCAGCAACCGCTGCATGGTCAGCCCGCGGTCAAGGTCGACGCTGGTCAGGCTGGCGGCGCGGATCCCGTTGGCCTCAGCCGATTTGAGCTGGTCGTGCATCAGCGCGATCAGCGGGGAGATCACCACGCAGGTGCCATCGAGCATCACGGCGGGCAGCTGATAGGTCAGCGACTTGCCCGCGCCCGTCGGCATGACGGCCAGCGTCGATTGCCCGGCCATGACGCGGTCCACCACCTGGTCCTGCACCCCGCGAAAAGCGGTGAAGCCAAAGGTGGCGTGAAGCGTGTCGAGGATCTGGGGCGGCATTGCGCTACCCGCCTAGCGGTGCGGGCAGCTCAGCGCAAAGGCCGAAGGTGGCTTCTCTCCACAACGGATTCTTCGATCGCGGTGAAGGCGCTCTGCCCCTTGGGCGCATCGTCGGGCACGGCGGTGGTGAAGAAGGCGATCCCGCGCCCGGTTTTGGGATCGAGCCACAGGCCCGAACGCAGGCCATAGGCCTCGCCCGAGTGGCCGATCCGGATGACGCCGTCGCCGAACAGGTCGTCGTGGCAACCTGTCCCGCCCGCGCCGATGGTATGGATGGCAAGGCCATAGCCACAGAAGAAGCCGCTCGCCGTCCCGTCCTCGCCCAGCCCGTTGGCGCCATTGAAGCGCCACTGGACGCCGGTCAGCTGCGCGAAGGCAGCCTTGGAAAGAAACCCCTTGCCCCCGCGCGCCAGCATCTGGCCGACCTTGGCGAGATCGCGCATCGAGATCCGCAGGCCGCCTTGGGGCGAGAACAGCGCTCCGTTCCAGCCCGGGATATAGCCGGCAAGATCGCACGATCCGTCCGCCGCGGGCACCACCAGGCATTGGGGCAGGACGCCGCCAAGATCGTCCTTCGCCACCTCGCCATCGGCGCGGTAGAGCACTACTGCGCGCTGTGCGGCCTGCGGCGAACAGCCCGACCAGTTATAGCAGGCATCGAGCTGCAGCGGCCGCAGCACCAGCCGCTGCATCAGCCGGTCGAAACGTTCTCCGGTTACGCGTTCCATCACGCTGGCGATCACCGGAAAGTTGAGATTGGTGTAGTGGAACCAGCCGGAACCCGGCGGATGTTCGCTGTCCCACACGCGCGGATCGGCCAGCCGTTCGCGCAGGGTCATGCCCAGCGGGACGATGTAGAGCTCGCTCCCGTCGGTCAGGCTGGATTGGTGGGAAAGCAACTGGCGCAGCGTGATCGGCCGATCCGGAAAGGCCGGGTTGCGCAGGTTCCAGCCAAGGTAGTCCGACACGTCGCGGTCGAGGTCGAGCTGGCCCCTATCGACCAGCCGCATTACCCCCAGCGCGGTAACCAGCTTGGAAACGCTCGCGATCCGGACCGGATCGTCAGGCGTGACCGGCCTCCCGCTTGCCCGGTCGGCCAAGCCTTCGACCAGCACCGGGCGCACGTGGTGGCGGTCGAACGTCACGGCAACGGTCGCCGGGGGAAGCGCCTGCGCGGGCACGGCAAGCAGGACGAGGCCGGTCAGCAAGAGTCTGGCAAACATGGCGCGACGATAGCCTGGCGGCGGACGAAAGGAAGATGACTCGTCGCGCCCGCGCCCTCGTGATACCTTCGGCTCATCAGGTGGAGGAGATGCACATGACCTATGCTGGCGAATGCTTCTGCGGTGCGGTGAAGATCGAAGTCAGCGGTGAACCGGAAGGCATGGGCTATTGCCATTGCCGCTCGTGCCGTTCGTGGTCGGGGGGGCCGGTCAACGCCTTCACGCTGTGGCAGCCCGAGAACGTCAGGATCACCGCCGGTGACGACAAGGTTGCGACCTATAACAAGACGCCGGTGAGCGACCGCAAGTACTGCACGGTTTGCGGAGGGCACCTGATGACCGGGCATCCGGGGCTTGGCGTGGTCGATGTGTTCGCCGCCACCATTCCGGACCTGAACTTCACGCCCGGCCTGCACATCAATTACGCCGAAACGGTTCTGCCGATGAAGGACGGGCTGCCTAAGTTCGCCGACTTCCCCGGCGCGTTCGGCGGGTCGGACCAGCAGCTGCCCGAATAGGCAGGTGCCGGCCCGCTCAATCGAGGTTTGGGCGTAGCCAGCGCTCGGCGATGGCCAGATCGATCCCGCGCCGCGCGGCATAGTCGGCCAGCTGGTCGCGGCCGATCGTGGCCACGCCGAAGTACTGGCTTTCCGGGTGCGCGAAATAGAAGCCCGACACGGCCGAGGTCGGCAGCATCGCCTGGCTTTCGGTGAGCACGATTCCGGCATTTTCCTGCGCGCCGAGCAGATCGAACAGGATCGGCTTGAGGCTGTGGTCGGGACAGGCGGGATAGCCGGGGGCAGGGCGGATGCCGCGATACTGCTCGCGGATCAGGGCCTCATTGGTCAGCTGCTCGCCCGGTGCATAGGCCCATAGCGTGGTGCGCACGTGCTGGTGCAGGCGCTCGGCAAAGGCCTCGGCGAAGCGGTCGGCGAGGGCTTTCAAGAGGATGTCGGAATAGTCGTCGTTGTCCGCCTTGAAGCGGGCGAGGTGCGGCTCGATTCCGTGGATGCCAACCGCGAAGCCGCCGAGCCAGTCGCCATCGGGGTCGATGAAGTCGGCCAGGCAGAAATTCGCGCGGCCGCGGCTCTTGGCGAACTGCTGGCGCAGGAACGGCAGGCGCACCGACAGTTCGTCGTCGTGCGGGTGCAGGATCACGTCATCACCGTGCCGGGCGCAGGGCCAGAAGCCCGCGACGGCCTTGGCGGTCAGCCACTTTTCGGAAACGATCCTGTCCAGCATCGCCTGGGCATCGGCAAAGAGATTGCGGGCGCTTTCGCCCACGATTTCGTCATCGAGGATCGCGGGGTAAGTGCCCGCCAGCTCCCAGGCGCGGAAGAACGGGGTCCAGTCGAAAACGTCGACGAGGTCGGCCAGATCCCATTCGGGGAACACGTGCAGCCCCGGCTGGTCGGGTGGCGGCGCCTTGTCGGAAAAGTCGGGCGCAAAGGCGTTTTCGCGCGCGTCCTCAAGGCTGATCAGCTTGGTGCCGCCCTTGCCCGCGCGGGCATCGCGCACGTGCTTGTATTCGTCCGCCGTGGCCTTGACGAAGGGATCGCGCTGGGTGTCGGACAGCAGCTGCGAGGCGACGCCGACGGCGCGGCTGGCATCGAGCACGTGGATCACCGGGCCATCATAAGCCGGGTCGATCCTGAGCGCGGTGTGGACCTTGCTGGTGGTCGCCCCGCCGATCAGCAGCGGAATGTCCATCCCGGCGCGCTGCATTTCCTCGGCGACGGTGACCATCTCGTCGAGGCTGGGGGTGATCAGGCCGGACAGGCCGATGATATCCGCATCTTCCTTTTGCGCGGTTTCGATGATCGTCGACCACGGCACCATCACGCCAAGGTCGATCACTTCATAGCCGTTGCACTGGAGCACGACGCCCACGATGTTCTTGCCGATGTCGTGGACGTCGCCCTTGACGGTCGCCATCACGATCTTGCCCTTGGCTTTCGCGCCTTCGGACTTTTCTGCCTCGATGAAGGGGATCAGGTGGGCGACCGCCTTCTTCATCACGCGGGCCGATTTCACCACCTGCGGCAGGAACATCTTGCCCGAACCGAACAGGTCGCCGACCGTGTTCATGCCTTCCATCAGCGGGCCTTCGATCACTTCGATCGGGCGGCCCTTGCGGGCGAAAATTTCCAGCCGGGCTTCCTCGGTATCCTCGACGATGTGGGCGTCGATGCCCTTGACCAGCGCGTGTTCGAGGCGGCGCACCACGTCCCAGCCGCGCCATTCCTCGGCGGCCTTTTCCTGGGCGGCGTCCTTGCCCTTGAAGCTTTCGGCAAGGTCGATGAGGCGCTCGGTGGCGGTCTGCTCGCCTTCGACAGGGCGGCACAGGATCACGTCTTCGCAGGCATCGCGCAGCACCGGGTCGATCTGGTCATAGATGTCGAGCTGGCCGGCATTGACGATCGCCATGTCCATGCCTGCGGGAATCGCGTGGTAGAGGAACACGGAATGCATCGCGCGGCGCACGGTCTCGTTGCCGCGGAAGCTGAACGAGAGGTTCGACAGCCCGCCCGAGATATGGACGTGCGGGCAGCGGGCCTTGATCTCACGCGTGGCTTCGATGAAGTCGAGCGCGTAGCGGTCATGCTCTTCGATGCCCGTCGCCACGGCGAACACGTTGGGGTCAAAGATGATGTCTTCGGGCGGGAAGCCGATGCCGGTCAGCAGCTTGTAGGCGCGCTCGCAGATTTCGACCTTGCGGTCTTTCGTGTCGGCCTGGCCCTTTTCGTCGAAGGCCATGACCACCACCGCCGCGCCATAGGCCAGGCACAGCCGTGCATGGTGCAGGAAGGCGTCCTCGCCTTCCTTCATCGAGATCGAATTGACGATCGGCTTGCCCGACACGCATTTCAGTCCCGCCTCGATCACGTCCCACTTCGAACTGTCGATCATCACCGGCACGCGGGCGATATCGGGTTCGGCGGCGATCAGTTTCAGGAAGGTGGTCATCGCCTCGACCGCGTCGAGCAGGCCCTCGTCCATGTTGACGTCGATCACCTGCGCGCCGTTTTCGACCTGCTGGCGCGCGACGTCCACCGCCTTGGCATAGTCGCCCGCGAGGATCAGCTTCTTGAACGCGGCCGAGCCGGTCACGTTGGTGCGTTCGCCAACGTTGACGAAGGTTGCGATTTGCTGGGTCATGGGATCAGTCCGCCATCACGAAGGGTTCAAGGCCGGCAAGGCGCGTCGCGACCGGGATTTGCGGCAGGGCGCGCGGCGGCAGGCTGGCGGCGGCGCGGGCAATCGCGGCGATGTGATCGGGGGTCGATCCGCAGCAGCCGCCCAGCACGTTGACCTGCCCGTGTTCGGCCCACTCGCGCACGAGGGCGGCGGTGGTTTCGGGCTCTTCGTCGTATTCGCCCAGTTCGTTGGGCAGCCCGGCGTTGGGGTAGACCATGATCAGCGTGTCGGAGATCTGCGACAGGGCGCGTACGTGCGGGCGAAGCTGGCTGGCTCCGAACGAGCAGTTCAGCCCCACCGTCACCGGACGGGCATGGCGCACGGCATACCAGAACGCCTCGACCGTGTGGCCCGAAAGGTTGCGGCCCGACAGGTCGGTCAGCGTCATCGACAGCATCAGCGGCACTTCACGGCCCAGCGTCTGTTCCAGCTGCTTCACCGCCATGATCGCGGCCTTGCAGTTGAGCGTATCGAACACGGTTTCAACGAGGATGAAGTCCGCCCCGCCTTCGACCAGCGCCTCGGCCTGTTCGCGGTAGACTTCGACCAGATGGTCCCAGTCGATCTCGCGAAAGCCGGGATCGTTGACGTCTGGGGAGAGCGACAGCGTCTTGTTGGTCGGCCCGATCGCGCCCGCGACGAAGCGGGGGCGGCCATCCTTGGCGGCGAATTCGTCGGCGACCCGGCGGGCCAGCTGGGCCGAGGCAAGGTTGATTTCGCGCACCAGGTGTTCGGCGGCATAATCGGCCTGACTGATCCGGTTGGCGGAAAAGGTGTTGGTCTCGGCGATGTCGGCCCCGGCCTCGAAATAGGCACGGTGGATAGATTCGGGCACTTCGGGCTTGGTCAGGGCCAGAATGTCGTTGTTGCCCTTCTGGTCCTTGGCGAGGCCCAGGCTCCCGGCATAGTCGGCCTCGCTCAGCTTCCAGCGCTGGATCTCGGTGCCGAAGGCGCCATCAGTGATGAGGATGCGCTTGGCCGCCTGGGCCAGCAGGGTTTCACGGGCGTTCATTCGGCAGATACCTTGGGGCGCAGGCCGAGCAGGTGGCAGATCGCATAGGTCTGGTCGGCGCGGTTGAGGGTGTAGAAGTGGAAGTCGCGCACGCCGCCCTGGTAAAGGCGGCGGCAAAGGTCTGCCGCGACGGCGGCGGCGATGTGCGCGCGCGGTCCGGGCAGGGCATCGAGCCCTTCGAACAGGTTCACCATCCAGCCCGGAATCTCGGTGTTGCCGCTCATCCGGCGGATCGCGGCGAAATTGGTGACCGGCATGATCCCCGGCAGGATCGGCGCGGTGATCCCGGCAGCCAGCACCTTGTCGAGGAAGCGGAAATAGGCGTCGGTCGAATAGAAGAACTGGGTGATCGCCCGGTCCGCCCCGGCGTCGATCTTGCGCTTGAGGTTGTCGAGATCGGCCTGGGCGCTGAGCGCCTCAGGGTGCACTTCGGGATAGGCCGCGACCGAGATCTCGAAGGGGTGGCGCGCTTTCAGGCCAGCCACCAATTCGGCGGCGCTGGCATAGCCATCGGGATGCGGCACGAACTTTCCGCCGGTTTCGGGCGGCGGATCGCCGCGCAGCGCAACCACGTGGCGCACGCCTGCTTCCCAGTACCGGTCGGCGACATCGGCAATCTCGTCCTTGCTCGCGGCGACGCAGGTCAGGTGTGCGGCGGGCGGCAGGTTGGTTTCGCCCGCGATCCGCGCCACGGTGGCATGGGTGCGCTCACGCGTGGAGCCGCCCGCGCCATAGGTGACCGAGACGAAGCTGGGAGCAAGCGGGGCAAGTTCGACCACCGCGTCCCACAGCTGTTCTTCCATCTTCTCGGTCTTGGGCGGGAAGAATTCGAACGAAACCCGGAAATCCCCAGGGATGGTTACGAACAGCGGCCGGTCTTCAACCCCGCGCAGGGTGGTGGCGGGGCTCATGAACGGTGCTCCTGGGCAGTGGCGCGCTTGTGCGCCGGGTGGGGGGCGGCGGTGCGCCGGGCGGTCCAGATCTTCACGGTTAATGGCTTGCCCGGCAACGCGACCGGCGGCGCGGCCTCGAACCCGGCGTTGGACAGCAGCGCCAGCATCTGCTCGTCGGAAAAGCCGAGGCGGGCGTGGGCGTGGCTGGTGCGCAGGTCTTCGCGGTCGTGCGCTGCGAAGTCGACCAACGCCACCGTGCCGCCGGGTCGGGTAACGCGGGCGGCCTCGGCCAGCACCACCTCGGGCGCCTGGGCATAGTGCAGCACCTGGTGGAACAGCAGCGTGTCGAAGGCGCCGTCGCCGAACGGCAAGGCGGTGAAATCGCCCTGGACCAGTTCGACCTGATCGGCTGGCAGGTCCTGTAGCCGGGTGCGAGCGAGCCGGAGCATGTCCGGGCTCTTGTCGAAGGCGGTGACGTGGCGCGCGCGTGGCGCGAACAGGTGGGCCATGCGGCCCGTGCCCGTGCCCACATCAAGCAGGTCGCCAAGGCCGCCATCGCCCAGCGCGGCGGCCAGCGCCGCTTCGACCGGCGCATCGGGGGTGTGGAGGCTGCGCAGGGTATCCCATTCGGCGGCATGGCGGGCGAAGTAGTTTTCCGCACTCGCCTCACGCGCGGCGCGGATCGCGGCAAGGTGGCGGCGATCCTCGGCGCAGCGGGCGCTGAACTGGGCGTCGTCGCGTTCGGCGACGGCCAGCAGACGGGCGGCGGCGGCTCCCAATGGCGGCGCGCGGTTTTCCCCGATCGCGCTGCGCAGGAATACCCAGCTGCCTTCCTTGCGGCGCTCGGCCAGGCCGGCATCGCACAGGATCCGCACATGGCGCGAGACGCGCGGCTGACTTTGCCCCAGCACCTGCGCCAGTTCGCCGACGGCCAGCTCCATGTGGGCAAGCAGGCGCATGATCCTGAGGCGGGTCATGTCGGCCAGGGCGCGCAGGGTGGGGTCGATCTTCATTGCAGGGCGATATAAAGATTTCTTTATATGATGGCAACTCCCCTGGGGTAGTTAAGTCCGCGCGGGTGTTCATGCAGGGGATTTGCCGGGTTGGCAGCGTGGGATCGCTTGCCTAGTATGTTCGTCCAATGATCGGTCGGAAGCGCCAAATGGCCACTTTCCGGTTCCGAGTCGGCTGATACAAATTGCAAAGGTCCGTTTCATGAATAAGCTCGCCCCAATCGTCCTCGCTGCTGTCGCATCGCTGACCCTTGCGGCGTGCGGCGGAACCCAAACCGCCAAGGAGGGTGGCCAGGCCGAGAACGTCGAAATGCCTGCCGAGGAAGCGATCACCGACGTCGATGCGAGCCCTGCGGCAGATGCGGCCGCCGAACCGGGTGCCGATGCAACCGCCGCGCCGGCAACCAAGTAAGCATTACCAGTTCACCGAGGGCGGGCGGCTTTGCTTTGTGCGAAGCCGCCCGTTTTGCATTTGCGCGCGCTGGCGATATGCTTGCGGGCATGACCATGCTCCAGCGCTGCCGCCTGTCACTTGTGCTGCTTGCCTCCGCCGTTCTTGCGCTGGGCGGCTGCGGCAAGGGCGACAACGAGCCCGGTCCCGGGGGCGTTACCGTGGGCGAGGCCAAGGCGCTCGACGAGGCGGCGCAAATGCTTGAGGATGAACGTCTGCCTGCCGAAGCCGTGCCCGCCCCGCGCGAGGGATTGTCTGGCGCGTCTGCTGCCAAGCCTGCGCACAAGCCCGCAGGTTAGGCGCTCGCGGCAAGGCTGGCGAGCGCTTCACCAACCCTGACGATCCCCGCCTCGCTCAGCGACCCTGCGAAGACCGAGGCGGAAAGGCAGAACCGGGCGGGTCCGGTGCCGCCCAGTTTCGCCCCGAACGAGCAGATCCCGGCGTGGCCAAAGCCATTGTCGAAGGCGTAACCAGCCGTCGCCGCCCGTTCGACCTGGCGCGCATAGTCGGCAAAGGTTAGCGGGGTCGCCCAGCGCACGGCGTCATAGCGGCGGCGCAGGTCGGCCACGGACAGGCCTTCGCTGGCCGCAAGGGCGCGTCCGGTTGCCCCGCCGCCGATCGGCTGGCGCTGGCCCACGACCATGTGAATGCTGGTGGCCGCGCCGCTTTCGGCAAGGGCAACCAGTTCGAGCCGGGCGTTTGATACCGCGTACCATAGTCCCACGGTGGCTTCGTGATCCTGGGCAAAGGCGCGCATCGCCGGCATGACGCGGGCGATCACCTGTTCCACCGCGCCGCGCGCGAAATCGAGCCGGTCCCACGCGGCAGCGGCGCGGTAGAGTTTTTCAGCACCACCGCGCTCGGCCATCCCTTCAGCCACCAGCGTGCGCAGCAGGTTGAGGCAGCTTGACGGACTGAGCCCCAGTTCGCGGGCAATGGCGGACAGCGTGAGCCCCGCCGGGTGCGACGAAAGCAGCCGCAGGATGGCGAAGGCTTGCGAAACGGAGCGGACGGGACCGGGCATCAGGCCATGCTACTTTTCAACCCCGTGAAAAGCAATTCCAGATACTGAATTGACTTTTCAGACCCGCGCGGCATTGCGAAGATGAAGACGAGAGGAGAGTCGAATGCCGGCAATGCTTGAGGGCAAGGTTGTGGCGATCACCGGCGCGGGGCGCGGCGTGGGCCGTGAAATCGCGCTGCTCTGCGCGAAACATGGCGCAGCCGTGGTGGTGAACGATCCCGGCGTGGGCGGCGGCGGCGAAGGCGGCGATGCCGGTCCGGCGCAAGAAACCGTCAACGACATTCTCGCCGCAGGTGGCAAGGCGCACGCCAATCTCGCCAGCGTTGCTGACCCGGTTGGCGCGACCTCGATCATCGAGGACGCGGTGCAGCGCTTCGGGCGGATCGACGCCGTGGTCAACAACGCGGGCATCCTGCGCGACACCATCTGGCACAAGATGAGCCATGAAGACTGGCGCGCGGTGATCGACGTCAACCTCAACGGTCCGTTCAACGTCTGCAAGGCGGCAACCCCCTATTTCCGTGAGCAGCAGTCGGGCAGCTTCATCCACTTCACCTCCACCTCGGGCCTGATTGGCAACGTGGGCCAGGCCAACTATTCGGCGGCCAAGCTGGGCCTGGTTGCCCTGTCGCAGTCGATCGCGCTCGACATGGCGCGCGTGGGCGTGCGCTCCAACTGCATCGCGCCCTTCGCGTGGAGCCGGATGACCGCCTCGATCCCCGCCGAAACGCCCGAGCAGAAGCTGCGCGTGGAGCGGATGAAGTCGATGAGCGCGGACAAGATCGCCCCGCTGGTGGTCTATCTCGCCTCCGACGCTTCGAAGGACGTGAGCAACCAGATCTTTTCGGTCCGCAAGAACGAGATCGTGCTCTATAACAAGCCGCGCCCGATCCGCTCGATGACCAAGGTCGAAGGCTGGACGCCGGAAACTATCGCGGACGAACTGATCCCCGCCTTCAAGCCCAGCTTCGCGCGCGCGGACGAAGTTAGCGCCCACGTCTTCCCCTACGATCCCATTTGAGGCCAAGCCCATGAGCACCACCGGAATGGACGCCGACGTCTTCGAACAGTTCATAGAGCAGCTGCAGCGCTATGTGCGCGAACGCCTGATCCCGGCTGAAAAGGAGATCATCGAGACCGACCTGATCCCCGACGCAATCCTGCAGGAAATGCGCGACATGGGCCTGTTCGGCCTGACCATGCCCGAGGAATACGGCGGCGCGGGGATGAACGTTGCGCAGTATGCGCAGACGATCAAGACGCTGGCCTATGCTATGCCCGCGTTCCGCTCGATCATCTCGATCAACATCGGGATGGTCTGCTCCGCGCTCAAGAACGGCGGGACCGAGGCGCAGAAGGCGGAATGGCTGCCGCGCCTTGCTGCAGGCGAAATCGCCTGCTTTGGCCTGACAGAACCGGGCTCCGGCTCGGACTCGGCGGCGATGCAGACCATGGCGGTGAAGAGCGGCAACCGCTGGGTGCTGAATGGCACCAAGCGCTACATCACCAATTCGCCCTTCGCGAAGGTGGCGCTGATCATGGCGCGCACCTCGAAGGAAGCGCTGCCCAAGAACGCCCACGTTTCGGCTTTCCTGGTGCCGATGGATACGCCGGGCGTTTCGGTCGGCAAGTCGGACAAGAAGATGGGCCAGTCGGGCAGCCACATTGCCGACATCATCCTCGAGGACGTTCACCTCCCCGCCGATGCCCTGCTGGGCGACAGCGAGGGCAAGGGCTTCGTCTATGCGATGAAGAGCCTCGACAACGGCCGCATCTCGGTCGGCGCGGCCTCCACCGGTTATGCCCGCCGCGCGCTCGACAGCGCGATCCGCTATGCCAACGAACGCAAGGCCTTTGGCGAGCCGATCGCGCAGTTCCAGCTGATCCAGCAGATGCTCGCCGATAGCGAGATCGAGATCTACGCCGCCGAATCCATGCTGGCCGATGTCACCGCCCGCGCTGACCGGGGCGAGAACGTGCTGCGCAAGGCCGCGGCCTTCAAGGTCTTCGCCTCCGAGATGTGCGGCCGCGTGGTTGACCGCGTGGTGCAGGTCTATGGCGGCGCGGGTTACCTCGCCGAATACGATGCCGAACGCTTCTTCCGCGATGCGCGCATCTACCGCATCTACGAAGGTACGACCCAGATCCTCCAGCTCCAGATCGCCAAGCACATGCTGCGCGAATGGGCGGCGGAACAGGGCTAAGGGGCGTGTACCAGCTCCTTAACGGCCTGTCGGTGATCGAGGCGTCGTCGTTCGTCGCCTCGCCCACGGCAGGGCTCTATTGCGCGCAGTTCGGGGCCGAGGTGATCCGCGTCGACCAGGTCGGCGGCGGGCCGGACTATCGCCGCTGGCCGGTGACGGCAGAGAACAACTCGCTCTACTGGGAAAACCTCAACCGCGCGAAAAAGTCGGTCGCGCTCAACCTCGGCGTGCCCGAGGGGCGCGAACTGCTGAAGGAACTGGTCCGCGCGACGGGCCAGTTTATCACGAACTTCCCGGCCGAGGGCTTCCTGTCCCACGCCAAGCTGTCCGAAGGCCGCTCCGATCTGGTCACGGTCCGCGTAATGGGCTGGGCCGATGGCGCGCCCGCGCTGGATTACACGGTCAACAACGCGGTCGGCTATCCGATGCTGACCGGGCCGGGGCCGGAACCGGTCAACCACGTGCTGCCCGCCTGGGACCTGCTCTCGGGCGCCTATGCCGCCTTTGCGCTGCTCGCCGCGATCCAGCGCCGCGCCGTGACGGGCGAGGGCAGCGAAGTGCGCATCCCCCTGTCGGACGTCGCCATCGGCACGGTCGCCAACCTCGGCGGGATCGCCGAAGTGCTATATTCGGGCGAGAACCGTCCGCGCCTTGGCAATGCGGTCTATGGCCTGTTCGGGCGCGATTTCGTCACCGCCGATGGCCAGCGCACGATGATCGTGGTCGTCACCCACCGCCAGTGGGCGAACCTGATTGCGGCGCTGGATCTGGGCGACCGGATCGCCGCGATCGAAGCCGCGCGCGGCGTCAGCTTCGCGGCTGACGACGGGCTGCGCTACACGCACCGCGATGCGCTCTATCCGTTGTTCGAAAGCGCCATCGGCGCGCGTCCCCATGCCGATCTTGCCGCAGCGCTCGACGGTGCGGGAATCGTCCATTCGGCCTATCGCACCATGCAGGACGCGGCGCAGGATTCGCGCCTGGTCGGGGGCAACCCGATGTTCAGCGCGTTCGACGCGAACCCCTCGGGGTTTGCCTATCCCGCCGCCGGGGCGTTCGGCACCATTCCGCAGCAGGAACGGGGGGCGCCCCAGCCCGCGCCGCGCAACGGCCAGCACAGCGAGGAAGTGCTCACCAGCCGCCTCAACCTCTCCTCGGGCGAGTTCGCCCGCCTGATCGACACCGGAATTGTAGGAACCGACCGATGACCCAACTTCGCCGCGCCGCTATCGTCTCTCCCATCCGTACGCCCGTCGGCAAGTTCGGCGGGGCGCTGTCCTCGCTCACCGCAGGACAGCTTGGCGCTGAAATCCTGAAAGCGCTGATGGCGCGCACCAAGATTGACCCTTCGCGGGTTGACGACGTGGTGTTCAGCCAGGGCTATGGCAACGGCGAAGCGCCGTGCATTGGCCACTGGTCGTGGCTGCTTGCCGGGCTGCCGGAAGAAGTGCCGGGCTACCAGCTTGACCGCCGCTGCGGTTCGGGCCTGCAAGCGATCATCAACGCCGCGATGATGGTGCAGACCGGCATGAGCGACGTGGTCGTCGCGGGCGGGTGCGAGTCCATGTCGAACGTCGAGCATTACAGCACCGACATCCGCAAGGGCGTGCGCGCGGGCAACCTCACCCTGCATGACCGCCTGACCCGCGGGCGTGTGATGAGCCAGCCGATTGAACGCTACGGCGTGATCTCGGGCATGATCGAGACGGCCGAAAACCTCGCCAAGGACTGGAACATCAGCCGCGAGGCCTGCGACGCCTATGCCGTGCGCAGCCACCAGCGCGCCGCCGCCGCTTGGAAGAACAACCTCTTCTCCGACGAACTGGTCCCCGTCGCCGTGCCGCAGAAGAAGGGCGATCCGGTGCTGTTCGACCACGACGAGGGCTACCGCGCCGACGCCAGCATGGAAACGCTGGGCAAGCTGCGCGCGCTGGAAGGCGGCGTGGTGACGGCGGGCAATGCCAGCCAGCAGAACGACGCCGCCGCCGCCTGCCTAGTGGTCGCGGAAGACAAGCTGGAAGAGCTGGGCCTCGAACCCATCGCATATTTCCACTCGTGGGCGGCGGCAGGCTGCGATCCCAGCCGTATGGGCTATGGCCCGGTCCCCGCAACCGAGCGCCTGTTCGCCCGCAACGGCCTGTCGTTCAGCGACATCGGCCTGATCGAGCTTAACGAAGCCTTCGCGCCGCAGGTGCTGGCTTGCCTCAAGGGCTGGGGCTGGTCGGACGATGACAGCCGCCACGATATCCTCAACGTCAACGGCTCGGGCATTTCGCTGGGCCACCCGATCGGGGCGACCGGCGGGCGCATCCTTGCCAACCTCACCCGCGAAATGCAACGCCGCGACGTGAAGTACGGGCTTGAAACCATGTGCATCGGCGGCGGTCAGGGCATCGCGGCGGTGTTCGAAAAGGCATGAGCGCGGCCGATTACGGCCACGTTCTGGGCGCGGCGCGGGGCTATCTCGCGCAGGCCCAGGCCGCGCTGGCCGAGCGGCTGGAAGGCCAGCGGATCGACGCGCACCAGCGCGCCGCCCACGGCTTTGCCTGGATCGCAACCAGCGTGGCCGCGCTTGAAGCGGTGGCGGGCTGGCTGGACGCCAATGGCGATGCCAACCCGATCGACGCCAAGGTTGCGCGGCTGGCCTTTGCCGAAACGCTGGGGCAGCTCGTCGGCGGTCTGCCGATGGGCCAGAACGAGATCGTCCGCCCGGCTGACCTTGGCCTTGGCGCTGCCGCGCGCGATCTGGCCCATGCCTGCGCAGCGCTGATCGATGCCGACCACGCCGAAACCCGCGCTGAGGTGGCCGCTCTGCTGGCCGCCGGGCATTGGCCGTCCGAAAGCTTTCACGACAGCGATCTCGATGCGATCCGTGACCAGTTCCGCCGCTTTACCGAGGCCGAAATCCTGCCCCATGCCCACAAGTGGCATCTGGCAAACGATCTGATCCCTGATAGCGCCGTGGCCGCGATGGCCGAACTGGGCACCTTCGGCGTGTGCATCCCCGAAGAGTTTGGCGGGCTGGGCCTGTCGAAGCTGGTGATGTGCCTGGTTACCGAGGAATTGTCGCGCGGGTGGATCGGCGCAGGCTCGCTCGGCACCCGCAGCGAGATCGCGGGCGAACTGATCGCGCAGGGCGGCACGCCTGAACAGAAGGCGCAGTGGCTGCCGAAGATCGCAAGCGGCGAAGTGTTGCCGACCGCCGTGTTTACCGAGCCCGATACCGGCTCCGACCTTGGCTCGCTGCAAACCCGCGCCCGGCAGGACGCCGATGGCGACTGGGTGATCGACGGGGCCAAGACCTGGATCACCCACGCCAGCCGGTCTGACCTGATGACGCTGCTGGCCCGCACGCTGCCCGATGCCAAGGGTTACGCGGGCCTCTCGATGCTGCTGGTCCCCAAGCCGCGCGGGAGCGACGCCGATCCGTTCCCGGCCCAAGGCATGGCCGGCAGCGAGATCGAGGTGCTCGGCTATCGCGGGATGCGCGAATATGCGCTCTCGTTCGATGGGATGCGCGCGCCTGCCGAGGCGCTGCTGGGCGGTGAACAGGGGCAGGGCTTCAAGCAGCTGATGCGCACTTTCGAGGGCGCCCGGATCCAGACCGCCGCGCGCGCCGTGGGCGTGGCCCGCCGCGCGCTGGAACTGGGGCTGGACTATGCGCTGAACCGCAAGCAGTTCGGCAAGGCCATCGCCGCTTTCCCGCGCGTGGCCGACAAGCTGGCGATGAGCCTCGCGGACCTGATCCTTTCCCGCGAGCTGACCTATGCCGCCGCGCGGGCCAAGGATTCGGGCAAGCGCTGCGATATCGAGGCCGGCATGGCCAAGCTGCTCGCCGCGCGCACCGCGTGGAGCAACGCCGATGCCGCGCTGCAGATCCACGGCGGCAACGGCTATGCGCTGGAGTTCGAGATCAGCCGCGTGCTGTGCGATGCGCGCATCCTCAACATCTTCGAAGGCGCGGCCGAAATCCAGGCGCAGGTGATCGCGCGCGGGCTGCTGGAAGGACGCAACTGATGAGCGATTGGAGCAGCTGGATCGGGCGCGAGGAACAGCGCGGCGACCGGGTCGACGAGGCCATGGCCACGCGCTGGCTCGCCACGCTCGATCGCGCTGCGCCCGGCGATGGCACGGTGCCGCAGGCGCTGCACTGGTGCCTGTGCCTGCCCGATGCGTCGACTGCTTCGCTCGGGCCGGATGGCCACCCGCTGCGCGATGACAGTCCGGCCAGTTTCCTGCCGCCCGTGCCGCTGCCGCGCCGGATGTGGGCTTCGAGCAAGGTGGAGTTCCATGCCCCCCTGCGCGTGGGCGAGCGCGTGAGGCGCACCTCGCGCGTTGCCTCGGTTACCGAAAAGACCGGCGGCTCAGGCCAGCTGGTCTTCGTCGACGTGGCGCACGAAACGCATGGGGAAAGCGGCCTTGCGGTCAGCGAAGTGCAGTCGCTGGTCTACCGCGCCCCGGCCGAGCCCGGCACGCCGCCCGCCCCGCCGCCGCTGGGCGAGGGGAGCTTCGATCCCTCGGCCTGGTCTGCGCACCGCGCGCTGGTGCCCGCCGAGCCGCTGCTGTTCCGCTTTTCCGCGCTGACCTTCAACAGCCACCGCATCCATTACGACTTGCCCTATGCTGCAGGCGAAGAGAACTATCGCGGCCTGGTGGTTCACGGACCGCTGACAGCCAGCCTGCTGCTCGATCTGGCGCAGCGCGAACTGGGCGACAATGCGCTGAAAACCTTCGCGTTCCGGGGCCTTTCCCCGGCGATCTGCGGCGAAATGCTGCACCTCGTGCTGCGCAGCAAGGATGCGGGATACGAACTGGGCGCCTTTGCCGCCGACGGCCGCCAGGTGATGAGCGCCAGCGCCACGGTTTGATTGGCCCGTTCGCCGTTAGACGATACCTGGGCGCTCGGCCCATTGCCGCATATCCCGACGCGCCGCGATTGCGGACGTTTGCGGCAAGTGTATGCTTTGCACCATGAAGCGGTTCACTAAGCGCACACGTATCGTTCTTGGTGTCGTGCTTGTGATGGCACTCGCAGTTGATGTTTGGTGGTTTACAAATCGATCTGCCGACGAGACCCAGCAATTTAGCCTTATTACGACCTCCACCACATTCAAATTCAGTGATGCAGGGGAGCTTCCACAGTACGATCCTGTAACCGGGAAATGGATCTTGGATGGCAAGCCTATTGGCGCGCTAGAGTCTCTTGTTCGCCATTCCGACGGACGGCCCGACGGGATAGGAAAATTCATTGTAGTGCGTGTGGCCGAGCCCGCTTCCGTGGACGATGTTCGTAAGGCTCTTAATTCGCTGATCGACCAAGGGATTTGCCAAGCTGGGATATGGGATCAGCCATCTCATGACAAAACCAGTGAAGGTGAGGTGATTATCTTTAAAATAGACTGGGTGCTCGATGACCCTGGCGAAAAGCGTCTATGCCATTCGGACGTCAACTAACCCTGACATTCCAGTCTTTCGGCCAACAGCACACACCCCCACACCCTAATCCAGCCGCACCTTGCCACGACCGGCCTTGACCGCGCCGCGCTTTTTCTTGCCTTCGAGGCGCTGGGTCTTGCCGACGCGGTTGAGGCGGCTCTTGGCGCGCTGTTGGGGCAGGTTGAAGGCTTCGGCGATCAGCTCGCCCAGCCGCTCGCGCGCGTCCTGGCGGTTGGCTTCCTGGGTGCGGAACCGCTGGGCGGTGATGAGGAGTTCGCCGCGCGTGGTCATCCGGCTGCCCGCCAGCTGCTTGAACCGCGCGAAGACCGGCTCCGGCAGGCGCAGGGCATAGACGTCGAGCCGCAGCTGCACGGCGGTCGCCACCTTGTTGACGTTCTGCCCGCCCGGGCCGGATGCGGTCACGAAGCTTTCGCTGGCCAGCGCGTTCGCGCGGGCGATGGTGTCATCCGCCGATGACATCTTCGCCAAATCCGAGCGCCGCGAAATCCGCTGGCACCGGCGCGCGCGCGGCGATCGGCGGTTTGCCTTCGCGCTGCACCGTCAGCGCCAGCGCGTGCAGCATCGTGCGCGGCGCGCCTGTCCCGTCGCCATAGACCGGATCGCCGAGCAGCGCGTGGCCCAGCCCCGCCTGCGCGTGGATGCGGATCTGGTGGGTGCGGCCGGTTTCGGGGCGGAATTCCACCAGCGTCAGGCTGCCGCGCTGCGCCAGCTTGCGCCAGTGCGTGACCGAGGGCTTGCCCTTCTTCGCCGCGATCATCCGCCAGCCCTTTTCCGCGCTGGAAATCTTGGAGAGCGACAGTTCGATGGTGCCTTCATCGCCTTCGACCGGGCCGTTGACGATCCCGAGGTAGACTTTCTCCACCTGCCGCCCTTCGAAGGCCGCGTTGAAGCGCTTCAATGACTTGGGGTTGCGCGCCAGCAGCAGGCAGCCCGAGGTGTCGGTATCGATCCGGTGGGCAGGCCACGGCTCGCGCTGGAAGCCGAGCTTCAGCTGTTCCAGATGGTCTTCGAGGCAGCGGCCGCCTGCGCGCGGGCGCTCGATCGGCAGGCCTGCGGGCTTGTCGATCACCAGGGCTTCGCCGTCTTCGTAGAGGATCGGAATGGCAGTCATGTCAGTGCTCCAGCTATGCGGCGCACCGCTTCTTCGAGTTTGGCTTCGTCGGCGGCGAACGAGATGCGGAAACCGTCCGCGCCGCCAAAGGCCGAGGCGGCCACCACCGCGACCCCGTGTTCGAGCAGGTGGAGGCAAAGCGCCTCGTCATCGCCAAACCGCGCCATCAGCGGCGCGGCATCGACCATGCAATAGAACGCCCCGTCCGGCACCGGGCAGGACAGGCCGGGAATGGCGTTGATCGCGGCCACCACCATGTCGCGCCGCGCGCGGAAGCGTTCGCACCAGTCCTTCAGGAAATCCTGCGGCCCTTCGAATGCGGCCACGGCGGCGGCCTGGCTGATCGAGGCGGCATTGCCCGAGGAATGCGATTGCAGGCGGCCCATTGCGCCGATCAGCCAGGCCGGGCCAGCCGCGACGCCGATGCGAAAGCCGGTCATCGCGTGGCTTTTGGAGACGCCCGACACGGTCAGCACGCGCTCGGCCAGCTCCGGGAATTCCACCGCCAGCGTCGCGTGGGCGCCCGGCGTGTAGCGCAGCGGCGCGTAGATATCGTCCGACATGATCAGCACGCGCGGATGGCGGGCGAGCACTTCGCCCAGCGCGCGCAGTTCCTCGGCCGGATAGGTCGCGCCGGTCGGATTGCCGGGGCTGTTGAGCAGCAGCCAGCGGGTCTTGGGCGTGATCGCGGCCTCAAGCTGCGCGGCGGTGATGCGGAAGCCGCCGCGGGCCGTGGTTGGCAGGTCCACCACGTCCGCCCCGGCGAAGCGGACGATTTCGGGATAGCTGACCCACCACGGGCTGGGGATCAGCACCTCGTCGCCCGGATCGAGCGTGGCGAGCAGCGCGTGGAAGATCGCCTGCTTGCCCCCGGCGCTGACGATGACCTGCGAAGGCGGCACGTCGATGCCAAGGTCGCGCTTGAAATGCAGCGCGGCGGCGGCGCGCAGGGCGGCGGTGCCGGGAACGGCGGTGTACTTGGTGTCGCCTGCATCAAGCGCGGCATGGGCGGCGGCGATGACGTGGGGCGGGGTGGCGAAATCGGGTTCACCCACCGAAAGCGAGATGATGTCGCGCCCCGCAGCGCGCAGTTCGATCGCGCGGTCGGTCATCGCGGTGGTGCGCGAGGGCGCGATGCGAGCGAGGGCCTTGGACAGCATCACAGCAGCCGCGCGCGCATCAGCCCGCGCAGGGCATTGCCGATCAGGAAGCCGTCCTTGAGGTCATCCAGCGTCAGTTCCGCCTCCTCGGCGCGGCCCGCCTCGATCAGCGAGCGGCGCAGCACGCCGGGCAGCAGGCCCAGCCGCGCGGGCGGGGTCAGCAGCTTGCCACCGCGCTCGACAAACAGGTTGGTGAAGCAGCCTTCGGTGATGAGGCCATCATCGCGCAGGAACAGCGCCTCTTGCGCCCCGGCGCCCTTGGCGGCCTTCAGCCCGACATCGTAGAAGCCCCGGTCGGTGCTCTTGTGGCGCAGCCGCCAGTCGCCCTCGTCCACCGGCAGGCGCAGCACGGCGCAGGCGACCGGTTCGCCCAAGGGTGCCGGCAGCTTGCCGAGTTCCAGGCTGTAGGCGCCCGAGCGCGAGGCGACGAGGCGCAGCCGCGAGGGCTTGTCCGCCTCGAAGCACAGCGCCTGGATGGCGTTGCGCACGGCGTGGCGATCGAACGTGAAGCCTAGTTCCTCGGCGCTCCCCTTGATCCGTTCGAGATGCAGTTCGAGCAGCGGCACGCCTTCGTCGGGGGTAAAGCGCATCGTCTCGATCAGGTCGCAGCCAGCGGCATAGAGCCGCACGAACCCGCCCTTGACCAGACATTCGCGCCATTCCTGCAGGCCTTCGCTGTCCGCGACGATGGCCGAGCCGACGCCCAGCACCGCGCGGCCGCGCCCGTTTTCACCCGGCGTCAGGCGCAGGGTGCGGATCGCGACGTTGAAGGCCGCATCGCCATTGGCGTCGATCCGGCCGATCGCGCCGCAATAGGGGCCGCGCGCATCGCGTTCGACTTCATTGATCAGTTCCATCGCGCGGATCTTGGGTGCGCCGGTGATCGAGCCGCAGGGGAAGATCGCGCGGACCAGATCGATTGCGCCGCAGTCAGGCTGCATCCGGGCGCGCACGGTGGTGACCATCTGGTGGACCGTGGGATAGCTTTCGACCGCGAAGGGCTTGTCGACCTTGACGCTGCCAGCCTTGGCCACGCGGGACAGGTCGTTGCGCATCAGATCGACGATCATCAGGTTTTCGGCGCGGTCCTTGGCCGAAACGGCGAGTTCGGCGGCCAAGGCGGCGTCCTCGGCTTCGTCGCGGCCGCGAGGTCTTGTGCCTTTCATCGGCTTCACGGTCGCCGCGCCGTCCTTGAGCGCAAAGAACAGTTCGGGCGAGCACGACAGGAGCCAGTGCGACCCATCGCAGACGATCCCGCCATAGCCCGCGCCCGCCGCCGGGCGCAGCGCGGCGTAGAGCGCCAGGGGATCGCCGCGATAGCTGCCAGCGAGGTGGAAGGTGAGGTTGGCTTGATAGATGTCGCCCGCCGCAATCGCTTCCTGCAACTCTGCAAAGGCCGTGCCGTAGCCGCCGGGGGAGACCTGCGGTTCGACCGGGCCGACCTGGGCCACGCCTTCCCCCGCCTCGCGCGCCAGCCAGGCCGGGACTTCGTCCGCCGGGATCGTTTCAAACCCATCGAACGCGCCAAACCACAGCAGCGGTCCCATGGCGCCGGTGCGCGCCGCCGCCAGCGGGACAAGGCGGGGTTCGAGCGCAAGGCCGGCCTCATAGGCGAAGTAACCTGCCAGGTTCGCGCCTTCGCTGCGCAGCGCCTCGATCCGCTCAAGCGCGGGGGCGACCTCTTCGGCGCGGCGCGCGACGATGACTTCGCGGGGGTGGCGGTAAAGACGGGCATCGCTGGCGCCATCGGGGCGCGCGTCGTCGAGGAGGATGAAAGGTTCGGCCATGGATTTCGCGCTTCTAGCGGCGGATTGCGAACCATGCAAAAAGGTCCTCGCAATTGATCCTCGCATCAGCGCGATCTTCGTTATATTCGAGATGCTTGGAACCGGATGGAGCAGCGGCAATGGAAGACATCTATCTTGGCCTGGGCGCAAATGGCGAGCGTCAGACCCTGCTCTTGGGCCGGGCCAACCGCCACGGACTGATCGCCGGGGCGACCGGCACCGGCAAGACGGTGACGCTGCAGACCATTGCCGAGCAGTTTTCAGGCGCCGGCGTGCCGGTGTTCCTGGCCGATGTGAAGGGCGATCTTTCAGGCATCTGCATGGCCGGTAGCCACGATTTCAAGCATGCCGACAAGCTGGAGGCGCGCGCCGCCGAAATCGGCATCACCGACTATGCCTACCATGATAATCCGGCGGTGTTCTGGGATCTTTACGGCGAGCAGGGCCATCCGATCCGCACCACGATTTCGGAAATGGGGCCGCTGCTGCTTTCGCGCCTGCTCGGCCTTAACGAAACGCAGGAAGGCGTGCTGTCGATCGCGTTCAAGTGGGCCGACGACAACGGCCTGTTGCTGCTCAACTTCGAGGACCTCCAGCAGACCCTGATCGCCTGCGCGGAACAGGCCAGCGAACTGGCCACCACCTATGGCAACATTTCCAAGGCCAGCGTCGGCACGATCCAGCGCCAGCTGCTGGCCTTTGCCAGCCAGGGCGCGGACAAGTTCTTTGGCGAGCCGGCCTTCGAGATAAATGACTTCATCCGCACCGACGAAAACGGCAAGGGCGTGATCAACATCCTCGCCGCCGACAAGCTGATGCAGAGCCCCAAGCTTTACGCCACCTTCCTGCTGTGGCTGCTGTCCGAACTGTTCGAGGCGCTGCCCGAAGAGGGCGATCCCGAAAAGCCCAAGCTGGTGTTCTTCTTCGACGAGGCGCACCTCTTGTTCGACGATGCGCCCGAGGCGCTGTTCGACAAGGTGGAACAGGTCGTTCGCCTGATCCGTTCGAAGGGCGTGGGCGTCTATTTCGTGACGCAGAACCCGATCGACATTCCGGAAAAGATCGCGGGCCAGCTTGGCAACCGCGTCCAGCACGCGCTGCGCGCCTTCACCCCGCGCGATCAGCGCGCGATCAAGGCCGCGGCGGAAACCTTCCGCATCAACAAGGACCTCGATGTCGCCGCCGCCATCACCGAACTCAAGGTGGGCGAGGCGCTGGTTTCCACCCTTGACGAGGAAGGCGCCCCGACCGTGGTCCAGCGCACCCTGATCGCCCCGCCGCGCTCGCGGCTTGGCCCGGTGAGCGACAAGGAACGCGCGATCATTCAATCGATCAGCCCGTTCGACGGCAAGTACGACACCCTGGTGGACCGTGAGAGCGCCGCCGAAGTGCTGGCGCAAAAGGCGCAGGACGCCGCCGAAGCCGCGCAGGTCGTGGCCCAGCAGGGCGAGGAGGCGCAGCGCGCCCAGCCGCGCAAGACCACCTCGATGTGGGAGCGGGCCGGCAAGGCCGCGCTCGGCGCTGCCGCCGCTTCGGCAGGCACGATGGTGGCGCGTTCGATGACCGGCAAGAAGTCCAGCGGATCGCCGATGGCTTCGGCGGCGAGCGCTGCCGCTGGCACGATCGGCACGGCGCTCGGCGGAGCGATCTTCGGCCGCTTCGCGCGCGGCCTCTTGGGCAGCCTGCTGCGCTGACGCTCGTCGGACAGGGAGCACACTTCGTCGAGGCGGACCGTGCATTGAAGTCCTGGTTGGGGTGAAGGGGCGCCAATCAGCGTTCAATCATGTTCAAGGAACTCCATGCGCGCCCTTCTGCTTGCCGCTTCAAGTCTTGCTCTTGCCGTTTCTGCCCCCGCCCTGGCCGAGGCAAAGCCGGCCAAGCCCGCCCCTGCCGCTCCGGCCCAGCCAGCCTCACCCGCTGTCGAGACGGCCGAGGCCGCCGCCGCGCTGGCCCCGGTTCCCGCTGGCAGGCTGACCGATGCCGCCGCGCCCAAGGCCTATTGGCTGGACCTCACCGTCGATCCTTCGCGCGAGCGGTTCTCCGGCCATGTCGAGATCGAGGCCGAGCTCAAGCGTCCCAGCAAGTTCGTCGATCTGCACGGCCGTGACCTGGCGATGAGCCGCGTCACGGCGGTGACCGGCGAGAAGACCTATGTCGGGCACTGGTTCCAGGTCGATCCCACGGGCGTCGCCCGGGTGGTGTTCGACGACGTCCTGCCGGCCGGCCCGGTGGTCTTGACCTTCGACTACGATGCGCCCTTCGCCAGCAATCCGGCGGGCATGTTCCATCTCAAGGTGGCGGACGAGTGGTACAGCTGGACGCAGCTCGAATCGATCGAGGCGCGCTCGGTCTTTCCCGCGTTCGACGAACCCGGGTTCAAGACTCCGTTCAACGTCACCCTGCGCACCCAGCCAGGACAGGTCGCGGTGAGCAATGCCCCGGAAATCTCTGCGGACAGGGCGGGGGCCTATGAGGTCCACAAATTCGCACCGACCCTGCCGCTGCCGACTTATCTGGTGGCGCTGATGGTGGGTCCCTTCGCCGTGGCCGAGGGGGCGGTCGCACCGACCCCTCAGCGCAGCGAGCCACTGCCGCTGCGGATCGTCACCACTCGGCAGAACGCGGACCGGATGGACTTCGCGCTGCTCGGCTCGCAGGACATCGTGCGCCATCTCGAAGCCTATTTCGGCCAGCCCTTCCCCTATCCCAAGCTTGACCAGATCACGACGCCGATCCTGCCTGGCGCGATGGAGAACGCGGGCGCCGACCTTTACGGCGAGAACATTTTGATTCTCGATGGCAAGTCGGGGGTGGAACGGCAGCGGACCTTTGGTATGGTCGTCAGCCATGAACTGTCGCACCAGTGGTACGGTGACCTGGTGACACCCGCATGGTGGGACGACATCTGGCTCAACGAAAGCTTTGCCAACTGGATGGGCTTCCGCATCGGCCACGAATGGCGTCCGGATCTTAATATCCGGGCCGGCGCGCTGGCCGAAGGCTTCAACGCGATGAATACCGACGCGTTGGTCGCAGGCCGCGCGATCCACCAGCCAATCGAGACCAACGCCCAGATCGACGAGGCCTTCGATTCGATCACTTACGGCAAGGGCGGCCACGTGATTGCGATGATCGCGGGCTATATGGGTGACGACAAGTTCCGTGACGGCGTTCGCGGGTACATGGCGGCGCACAAGTATGGCAATGCCACCAGCACCGATTTCTTCGCCGCGCTGGCCGATGCGGCGGGCGATCCCCGGATCGTTGCCGCGATGCAGAGCTTCACCGACCAGCAGGGCGTGCCGCTGGTCACTTTCGCCCGCGCCGAAGACGGCAGCTGGCAGGTTACCCAGAGCCGCTATGCCCGGCTGGGCGCGGTCCCGCCGCCGACCAGTTGGGGCATCCCGCTCTGCATCCGGCCGATCAAGGGCGAGCAGCAGTGCCAGCTCCTGACCGAGCAAACCGGCAGTGTCGCCATTGCCGCGAAGGGGCCGTTCATCCCCAACGCGGGCGGCACGGGCTATTATCGCTTCGAACTGCCTGCGCCCGAATGGGACGCGCTGATCAAGACGGCGGCGACCCTGCCCGGCGCGGAAGCGCTGGCGCTTGACGATTCGCTTTACGCCAGTTTCCTCGCTGGGCGAGCCAGCCCGGCGCAGCTGATCGCCTCTGCACGCCAGCTTTCGCGCAATCCCGACAGCTACGCCAGCGCGGCGGGCGTCGATACGCTGCAGGCGTTTTATACCAATGGCTTGATGAACGATGCCGGCAAGGCCGGTTACCAGCGCTTCCTGATCGGGCTCTACACGCCGAAGCTGCGCAAGCTTGGCTTCGATCCGCGCGCCGGGGTCTATGCGGGCGAGAATCCGGAAGTCTCGCTGCAGCGCGAACAGGTGGTCGAGCGGCTCGCCGGCACGGCCCGCGTGCCCGCCCTGCGCAAGCAGCTCTACGATGCGGCGGCCGCCTACCTTGGCGGGGACAAGCAGGCGCTCGATCCGGTGTGGTTCGACCTGGGGCTGGGCATCTGGGTCGAAAACGGCGGGCCGGATGCGGCCCGGCAACTGGCAGACATGGCCCTCGCGGGTGACGATCCCCAATTCCGCCCGGCAGCGCTCAGGGCGATTTCGGCAACCGGTAATGTCGATACCGCGCGCTGGGTGCTCGACGATTTCAGCGATCCACGCCTGCGCAGCAGCGAACGCAGCAACATGATCCGCGGTGTCATCACGACGCCTGGCACCCGCGAAATGGGCTTTGACTGGCTCAAGCTGCACTTCGACGAACTGACCAGCGGCAATGGCGGCATCTTCTTCACCGCGCGCCTGCCCGGCGTGCTGGTCGGGTTCTGCTCGACCGAGCGTTCCGACGAGATCGCGGCGCTGCTGCGCCCCAAGCTTGAGGGCAAGACCGGGGCGCTTGAGCTTGAACGCACGGTCGAGCGCGTACACAGCTGCGGCGTGCTCAAGGAAGCGCGCGGCGAGGAACTCTCGCGCGAAATGGCCAAGGTGAAATAGGCGCGCGGCTCAGGTAATCGGCAGGCTGATCGTCGCGGTCAGCCCGGCGACCGCGCCGTCCGCGCCGCGCCGGTTGGCGAGGTGGAGCTTGCCGCCATGCTGTTCGGCAATCGCCCGCGCCAGGGTCAGGCCCAGGCCCGCGCCGCCTGTGCCGCTGTTTCGCGACGGATCGCCGCGGGTGAAAGGTTCGAGCATCCGCTCGATATCGCCGTCGGGGATGCCCGGGCCGTCGTCTTCGACCCGGACTACTGCGCTGTCGCCCTGGCGTTCGAGCGTGATCCGGGCCGATCCGGCATAGCGCAGCGCGTTGGAGACGAGGTTGCGCACCGCGCGGCGCAGCCAGGTTGGGCGCAATGACAGCACGATCCGTTCGCTGGGTGCGAAAGTGACCGGTTCGCCCATGTCCTCGAATTCCTCGGCGACGTGGGCGACCAGCGCAGACAGTTCGGTGGGTTCGCGCGGATCGCTTGGGCGGCCAACGCGGGCCAGCGAGAGGATGTCGTCGAGGCTGCGGGTAATGTCCTCGATCGTTGCGGCCATCTTGGCGCGCTCGCTCTCGTCATCGACGCATTCGATGCGCACGCGCAGTGCGGCCAGCGGGGTCTTGAGGTCGTGTCCGATGGCCCCGAGCATCACGTCCTTTTCATCGAGCAGCGCGGCGATCCGGCCCTCCATCGCATTGTGCGCGACGATCAGGCTGCGAATGTCGTCGGGCCCCTGGGGTTCAAGCTGGCCATCGATGTCGCGGGTCTGGGCAAACCGCTCAAGCCGCCGGGTCAGGGCAGCCAGCGGGCGGGTAATCCGCCCCAGGATCAGCGCGATCGCGCCGACCAGAAGGCCATAGAGCAGCAGGGTCTGGCCGAGCAACGAGGCGAGCAGGGCGCGCTCCCCGCCCGGCACCGGAATCCGCACGGCCAGCCAGCCGCCGCCCGCAGGCTGCAGTTCGACCGCGGCGAGCAGGACATGATCAGGCGGCGGCGGCGCATGATCGCCAAGCATGCGCGTGCGGTGTTCGAGTTTCCCGGCAAGGCGCGGGTCTTCGCTGGTTGGACGCTGCACCACCACGACCTGGCCCAGCACGGCGCCCTGATCCTCGAGGATCTCACGCAGTTCGTCTTCGGCGTGGGATCTGCGATCATCGCCGGCGACGAGCGGGCTGGCGGGGAGCAGTTCGACCTTGAGCTGTCGGCCGCCGAATTCGGGGCCATGGCGGATTTCGCCGCCAAACCGGCCTTCCTCGCGTCCGGCGGCGAACAGGCGCAGCGCCGCTGTGTGGACCAGCGCGGCTTCGCGCCGATCGGCCTGGGCGCGGTAGAGCAGGACCGCGCTGATCCCCTGCGCCAAGAGCAGCGCAAAGGCGATCGCCAGCA
>NZ_JAYSBK010000034.1:0-29126 GCF_041915465.1 Novosphingobium sp.
CGCTGCGCGCCTATGAGCTCGACATCGAAAAGCTCCAGACCCGCCTGCGCGAAGCCCGCAGCCGCCAGAGCGCGATCGCGGCCCGCCTCGAAAGCGCCGAAAACCGCGTCAAGCTGCGCACGCTGCTGGCCAGCGAGCGGGTGGACGAGGCGATGGCGCGCTTCGACCAGCTCGAACGCCGCGTCGACTATGCCGAAGGCCGCGCCGATGCGCTGAGCCTGGCCGACAACACCGGCAAGCCGAGCCTGGCCGACGAAATCGCCGCGCTCGCCGGACAGGACAAGATCGACGAGGAACTGGAAGCAATGAAGCGCGCGCTGAGCGCCGCCCAGAACCAGACCCCGAACAATACCGGACAGGAGGACTAAGCCATGGAAGACGTTCTGGTTCCCATCTTCGTGTGCGGCATGCTGTTCGTCGCGCTGCCGTGGATCATCCTCCACTACGTGACCCGCTGGAAGACCGCCGCCACCCTGACCAACGACGACGAAGCCCTGCTGGAAGAGCTCTATCAGCTCGCCAAGCGGCTCGACGATCGGATGGACACGGTCGAGCGTCTGGTTTCCGCCGACAATCCCGAATTCCAGCCCGCCCGCATCCTGTCCGACCGCGCCAGCGACAACGTGCCGCTCGATGAGATCGAGCAACTGCGCGAGCTGAACCAGCTGCGGGGTCGGAAATGAACCTGCCGCGCGCATCGAACCGGCCGCACCACTCGAACAGGGAAGACAGCACCATGAATAGCCTGCGTACCCGCTTTTACCGCGACAAGATCAACGGCAAGTTCCTCGGCGTTTGCGCCGGGATCGCGGACTATACCGGGGTCGATGTGCTGTGGGTTCGCCTGGGCACCGTGGCGCTGACCATGATGGGCGTGGGCTTTGTGCCGCTGGCCTATTTCGCACTGGGCATCTTCGCCCAGAAGAAGCCGGGGCATCTTTATGCCGACAGCCAGGAACAGCGTTTCTGGCAAGGCGTACGCCAGTCGCCCACCCGCACCGCCCGCGAAGTGCGCGCCCGGTTCCGCGACATTGATCGCCGCCTGGCCGACGTCGAAGCCTTTTACGTAAGCAGCAACCCGCGCCTTTCGGCCGAAATCGAACGCCTGCGCTAAGCACGGCACCTGAGGGGGAAATTACCAATGAGCGGCGATATCTTTGCCCTGATCCCGATGCTCGCCCTGTCGATCCCGATCATCGCGATTACAACCCGCCACAAGCGCCGGATGGCCGAACTCGAAGTGCGCCGACTCGAAGCAGAGGCCGCCAGCGGCAGGAGCGCGTCGAGCGACCGCACCGAATGGCTCGAAGACCGGGTCAAGGTGCTGGAACGCATCGTCACCGACAAGGGTTATGACCTGGCCGCCCAGATCGAAGCGCTGCGCGATGCGCCGCCTGCCGCCCCCCGGATCGAGGAGCAGAAGTAATGGGTGTCGGTGACACTATCGCCTTTGCCGCGCTGATGATCGCCGTGGTTGCCTTCTGCGGCATGGCCTTCTCCGCCTATTCCGAACGGCTCAAGCTCAAGGCCAAGGAAATCGAGTTGCGGATGACTGAGTTGGGCCGCGCGGCTCCGGCCGAAGCAGGCACTGCGGCGCGGCTTGAAGAACGCGTCCGCGTGCTGGAACGCATTGCCACCGACAAGTCCACGCAGCTTGGCCAGAACCTGGCCCTCGAGATCGAAGCTCTGCGCGAGCCGGTCGAACACTGAGTCAATCCGGGGAGATCACGCCATGTCATTATGGAACGCTGTTGTCATCATTGTCGCCATCCTGGCCTTTTCGAACATCCGGATGGCCAAACTGCGCCGTGCCGGCGCCCCGCTGTTCGACGGCGCCATTTCGGCCAGCCCGCGCGAACTTGAGCTGGAACGCGAAGTGGAAAGCCTGCGCGCGCGCATCCACGTGCTTGAACGCATCGCCACCGACGCCAACACCGTGAACGGCCGCCAGACGCAGGCGCTCGCTGCCGAGATCGAAAGCCTGCGCGACCGCTAGTCGCGCCGCAGAATCACTTGGGGAGTAACCGCAATGGACAGCGCATACCTCGCCATCGCCGCCACCTCGTTGTCCTCGGTGGCGATCATCACCCTCGCCTCGCTCAAGGGCTGGCAGGGCTGGCTCGCACTAAAATCGCGCGAGCTGGAAATGCATCGCCCGGAAATCGAGGGCAGATCGAGCGGCAGCATGGCCCGCATCGAGATCGCCGACCTCAAGGAACGCATCCGCAAGCTTGAAGCGATTGCGGCCGGGGTCGACCTGTGAGCGGCAACACATCGAGCGCGGGGAGTGCCGCAAAGGCCGGGATCGGCCTCGGCAGCGCGCTTGCCGTCGCGATTTCGTGGAGCGTGAACAAGTCGATCATCTGGGCCGCGATCCACGGCGTGCTGAGCTGGTTCTACGTGATTTATTTCGCCTTCACCCGCCCCGGCGGCCTAGCGGGCTGAAGCTGCCGCCTGTGGACGCGCGCGCACTCCGGCGCTAAGGGCGCGGCCATGCGCAGCCTTGACGATATCCGCGACGAGTATGAATTCCTCGAAGGCGATGAACGCTATCGCCTGCTGATCGAACTGGGCCGCGAACTGGAACCCATGCCCGATCCGCTCAAGACCGACGCCACGCTGGTGCGCGGCTGTTCGGCCAGCGTCTGGGTCTATCCCACCCGCCGCGATGATGGCGTGCTGCATTTCCTGGCCGATAGCAACGCCGCGATCACCAAGGGCATCGTCGCACTTGTCGTCGCCGCCGTGCAGGACCGGCCCGCCCTCGAAGTTGCCGAGACCGACATCGCCGCCCTGCTCGAACCCTTCGACCTCAAGAACCAGCTTAGCTCCAATCGCACCCAGGGCGTGCCCAACATGATCGCCCTGATCCGCGAAACCGCCGCGCGGATTGCCGCCGGCGCTTGAGCCGCGAACCGGATCGGCGGTCACGAAACTGTCAGCAATAGCCGGCATGTTGGCCTGCGAGGGTCGCAGCGTGGCGGACCGGCGGGTCCGCCGCGTCCGCATTCGCCCTGCCCGCGTCCGACCTTTCGCGCTTGCAAGACTCGCCATGCCTTCCTAGGCGCAGATGCACTATGGCAAGCACACCGCGCACTCTTTACGAAAAGATCTGGGATGCCCACGTTGTCGAACGCCGCGACGATGGCACCTGCCTGATCTACATCGACCGCCACCTCGTCCACGAAGTGACCAGCCCGCAGGCCTTCGAAGCCTTGCGTGTTGCGGGCCGCAAGGTGCGCCGCCCGGACCTGACCCTGGCTGTGCCCGATCACAACCTGCCGACCACCGCGCGGCGCGATGCTGCTGGAAAGCCGATCCCGATTGCCGACCCGGAAAGCGCCCAGCAGCTTGAGGCGCTGAACCGCAATGCCCCCGAATTCGGCGTGCGCCTGATCGGCGATGCCGACGTGGAACAGGGCATTGTCCACGTGGTCGGCCCGGAACTCGGCTTTTCGCTGCCCGGAGCGACGATCGTTTGCGGGGATAGCCACACCGCCTGCCACGGCGGGCTTGGCGCGCTGGCCTTCGGCATCGGCACCAGCGAAGTCGAGCACGTGCTCGCCACGCAGACCTTGCTGCTCAAGCAGTCGAAAACGATGGAAGTGCGCGTCGAAGGTCCGCTTGGCCCCGGCGCCTCGGCCAAGGACGTTGTCCTGCACATCTGCGGCGTGCTGCGCGCCTCGGGCGGGACGGGCTATGTCATCGAATACACCGGCTCGACGATCCGCGACCTCTCGATCGAAGGCCGTCTGACGATCTCGAACATGGCGATCGAACACGGCGCCCGCGCCGGTCTGATCGCGCCTGACGAGAAGACCTTCACCTATGTGAAGGGCCGCCCCTATGCCCCCAAGGGCGCCGAATGGGATGCCGCTGTCGCCTGGTGGAAGAGCCTGGCGACCGATCCGGGCGCGAAGTACGACAAGGTCGTGGTGATCGACGCCGCCGACATCGCCCCCAGCGTCACCTGGGGCACCAGCCCGGAAGACGTCCTGCCGATCACCGGCACGGTGCCCGCGCCGGAAAGCTTCGACGACCCGTCCAAGCAGGATGCCGCAAGGAAGTCACTTGACTACATGGGGCTGACCCCGGGCATGGCGCTGACCGATATCGAAGTGCAGAACATCTTCATCGGCTCGTGCACCAACAGCCGGATCGAGGATCTGCGCGCCGCCGCCGCCGTGCTCAAGGGCCGCAAGAAGGCCGCGAACGTGCGCTGGGCGATTGCCGTGCCGGGTTCGGGGCTGGTCAAGCGCCAGGCCGAAGCGGAAGGGCTCGACAAGATCTTCCTCGACGCCGGGTTCGAATGGCGCGAACCGGGCTGCTCGGCCTGCCTCGCCATGAACCCCGACAAGGTTCCGGCGGGCGAGCGCTGCGCCAGCACCAGCAACCGCAATTTCGTCGGCCGGCAGGGTCCGGGTGCGCGCACCCACCTCGTTTCGCCCGCGATGGCGGCGGCGGCGGCTGTCACCGGCAAGCTCGCCGATGTGCGTGAACTCGTCTGACGGCCCTTGTCATTCCGCGATCCGGAGGCACATAAACCACCTATGACCGACACTTCCGACAAGTCCGATAAGTCAAACTGGACCGGCAAGGCAGCCCTCGCCGGCGCCGCGATTGGTTCGGCCGCACTCGCTGCAGCCCTGCTCTATGCTTCGCGTCGCCGCGAACAGGCCAAGAAGCCTACCGCTCCGCCAGCGCATCCCGAAGATGCGCCGGAGACCGACTGATGGAAGCGATCCGCGAAGTGACCGGCCGGGCGATCCCGTTTGGCCGCAAGAACATCGACACCGACGTCATCATCCCGGCGCACTGGCTCAAGACCATCACGCGCGACGGGCTGGGCCGGGGCGCGTTCGAGGCGCTGCGCCACGATCCCGACAACCTGTTCGATTCGGCTGAATTCAAGGGCTCACCGATCCTGATCGCGGGTGACAACTTCGGTTGCGGCTCCAGCCGCGAGCACGCCGCCTGGGCGCTGCTCGATCTTGGCATCACCGCCGTGATTGCGCCTTCGTTTTCCGACATCTTTTCGGGCAACGCCTTCAAGAACGGGATCCTCACCGTGGTCCTGCCGCAAGAGGCGATCGACCGTCTGATGGAAGTGGCCCAGACCGATCCGATCAGCATCGATCTGGACAGCCAGACCGTCACCACCCCATTCCAGGATCGCTTCAGCTTCGAAATCGATCCGTTCCGCAAGCACTGCCTGATGAACGGACTGGACGAGGTCGGGCTGACCCTGGCGCGCGGCGAGGCGATCGCCGCCTATGAAACCAAGAGCAAAGGGGCAACACCCTGGCTCGCACACGGAACGGGAGAATTGGTATGAAGGCACTTCGCACGCACGCCCCTGGCGGTCCGGATACGCTGGTCCTCGACGAACTGGACAGCCCCGTCCCCGGCCCCGGCCAGGTGCGATTGAAGGTGAAGGCCTGTTCGATCAATTTCCCCGACGTCCTGATGATCCAGGACCTCTACCAGTTCAAGCCGCAGCGCCCCTATTCGCCGGGCGGCGAGGCCGCCGGGATTGTCGATGCGCTGGGCGAAGGCGTGACCCAGTGGAAGGTCGGCGACCGCGTGATCGCCATGATGGGCAACGGCGGTCTGGCCGAAGAAGTGCTGGCCGATGCGGCCAAGCTGTGGCCGCTGCCCGACGGCGTCAGTTTTGAAACCGGCGCCTCGCTGCTGATGACCTATGGCACCAACATGCACGGCCTGCTCGATCGCGGGCATCTCAAGGCCGGCGATACCCTGCTGGTCCTTGGTGCCGCGGGCGGCGTGGGTCTGGCCGCCGTCGAACTCGGCAAGGCTTACGGGGCAAAGGTCGTGGCCGCCGTTTCCAGCGAGGAAAAGGCCGCCGTTGCGCGCGAACACGGCGCCGACGAGGTGGTCGTCTATCCGCGCGCGCCGCTCAGCAAGGACCAGTCGAAGGCCCTTGCCGATGCCTTCAAGGCCGCCTGCGGCCCCGAAGGCGCGAACGTGATCTACGACATCATCGGCGGCGACTATTCGGAACCCGCTGTGCGCTCGATCGCCTGGGAAGGCCGCTTCTGCGTGGTCGGCTTCACCGCCGGTATCGCCAAGCTGCCGCTCAACCTCACCCTGCTCAAGAGCTGCGACGTCTGCGGCGTGTTCTGGGGTGCCTTCGCCGCGCGCGATCCCAAGGCCAACGCGGTGCACATCGCCAAGCTGTTCGAGCTGCTCAAGGAAGGCAAGATCAACCCCCGCGTATCGGCAACCTTCCCGATCGAGCGCGGCGGCGAGGCGATCCAGCTTCTGGCGGATCGCAAGGCCGTCGGCAAAATCGTCGTCACGATGGATTGAGGAGCAAGGTGCCATGAAGACTGCCCGACTCATCGCGATTGCCGCGCTCGCCGTTACCGGCTGGGCCGTCCAGGCCAAGCCCGCGCAGCAGCCAGCCGGCCCCACGCCGGCCCAGCAGGTCATGCTGCGCCAGGCCGGCATGGACATGGCCGCGACCACGCTGAACCTGCTCAAGGGGGCCAGCGCCAACGGCACTCCCCTGAAGAATTTGGCCTTTGCCTCGAATGGCCTTGCCAAGTGGGCCACGGCGATGCCTTCGCTGTTCGGCGCCTCGACCCAGGGACTGCCGAGCCGGGCCAAGTCCGAAATCTGGGCCAACCCGGCCGATTTCGCAGCGAAGAATGCCGCGCTGGTTGAAGCGACCAAGGCCCTGGCCACCGCGGCCGCCGCTGAAGATGCCGATGGCTTCGCCTCCGCCCTTGCCTCTACCGGTGCGGCGTGTAAGGGCTGCCACGATTCCTATCAGGCTCCACCGCCCGCCAAACCGGCCGGGTAAGCGGACCGCACACCAGACCCGAGGGACTGACATGACCGATTTCAACGACCGTGAACGCGCCGAAGAAGCCAAGTTCGCCCACGACGGTGAAATGCACTTCCGCATCCACGCCCGCCGCAACCGGCTGCTGGGCCAGTGGGCGGCCGAGCAGATGGGCCTCTCGGCGGTCGAAGCGGAAGCCTATGCGAAGAGCGTCGTCCAGGCCGATTTCGAAGAAGCCGGCGATGAAGACGTGGTTCGCAAGCTGCTGGGCGATCTGGTTTCGGCCGGCATCGACGTCAGCGAGGCCGATATCCGCACCGCGATGGACGCCAAGGCCGTCGAAGCCAAGCGCGCGTTGATGGGCGAAGCCTGATGGCCATGGCCGCCTCGGATATCGAGGCCCTGATCAAGGCCGCGCTGCCCGACGCCGAGGTTTCGATTACCGACCTGCGCGGCGATGGCGATCATTATGCCGCGCACGTCGTTTCCAGCGCCTTTGCCGGAAAGCCCCGCATCGCGCAGCACAAGCTGGTCTACGCGGCGCTTGGCGGACGGATGGGCGGCGAACTTCATGCCTTGCAACTGACCACCGCCGTCCCCAATTGAGGCCGGTAAGGAGCACGCCCCCATGTCCGATACCAATTCGCGCATCGCCGATATCGTCAACGCCAGCGACATCGTGCTGTTCATGAAGGGCACGCCGCTGTTCCCGCAGTGCGGCTTTTCGAGCCGGGCCGTGGCGATCCTCGATCATCTGGGCGTGCCTTACGAAGGCGTCGACGTGCTGCAGGACCAGGAAATCCGCCAGGGCATCAAGGCCTATTCGGAATGGCCGACCATTCCCCAGCTCTACGTGAAGGGCGAATTCGTCGGCGGCAGCGACATCATGATGGAAATGTTCGAAGCGGGCGAATTGCAGCAGCTGATCGCCGATGCGGGGATCAACGCCGCTGGCTGAGCCGCACCAGCCGCGCTTCATAGGTTTCGCCGATTAGCTCGGCCGCGCCCCTTGCGGGCAGCGGCAGACCGATCAGGTGGCCCTGGAACTCGCGGCAGCCGCGCTGGGCAAGCCAGTCCATCTGCTGCGGGGTCTCCACTCCCTCGGCAATCACCGCAAGGTTGAGCGCGCGCGCCAGCTTGAGAATCGCATCAACCAGCAACCCGCTTTCCTCGCCATCGCCGAGACAGCCAACAAACGTGCGGTCGATCTTTATCCGATCGACCGCAAAGCGTTGCAGCACGCTGAGGCTTGAATAGCCCGTGCCGAAGTCGTCCAGCGCAATCGACAGGCCGATCCGCTTGAGTTCGTCGATATTCGCCATCGTCACCGGATCTTCGCCCAGCAGCGCGGTTTCGGTCAGTTCGAATTCGTAGCGCGTTGGATCAATGCCCGCCTGCGCGATCAGGCGGATGACAAGTTCCGCAAAACCCGGCGTGCGCATCTGGACCGGAGAGACGTTGATCGCAATCCGGACGCTGCGCCAGGTACCCGTCTCCGCAAACACGCGGCGCAGAACCAGTTCGCCAAGCTTCAGGATCAGCCCGGTTTCCTCTGCCAGCGGAATGAAGATGCCCGGCGGTACTTCGCCGCGCTCGGCGTGGGTCCAGCGCACCAGCGCTTCCAGCGCGGCGATTTTGCCGTTCCGGTCGACTTGCGGCTGATAGACCATCGAAAGGTCGCCCCTGGCCAGCGCTTCGCCAAGATCGACTTCGAGACTGCGGCGCGATTGCAGGGCGGTGTCCATGGCGAGTTCGAAGAAGCTCGATCGGCTGCGCCCCATGGCTTTCGAACGGTACAGGGCAAGGTCGGCCCAGCGCAGCGCCTCGGAAGCGTCCACCCCGCCCTGATCGACCAGCGCAATGCCGATCGAACAGGCCGCTTCAATCTTGCCATATTCGCTTTGAACGGGGTCGGAAACCGACTCGATGATCCGCACGGCCAGGGCTTCGGCCTCGGCCGGACCCTGGACCTTGGTCAACACGACGAATTCGTCGCCACCCAGACGCGAAATGAGCGCGGTGCCGCTGCACACGACGCGCAAGCGATTGGCGACAACTTCGATCAGTTCGTCCCCGGCCTGATGACCAAGGGTATCATTCACTTCCTTGAACCGATCGAGGTCCACGCACATCACCGCAAGACATTCGCCGCTGCGGTCAAGTTCGCCAAGCAAGGCGCGGAGCCGTTCGAACAGCATGGCCCGGTTCGGCAGGCGGGTCAGCGGATCGTGGTAGGCCAGGTGGCGGGCGCGCGCCTCGCTGGTCACCAGTTCGTTCAGCACCCGGGTGCCGCGCCGCACGATCAGCCAGGCGACGCAGGCGATCAGGACGAGCACGATCAGGATCGGAATTCGCAGCGTTTCAAGCAACTGTGCTCCCGGAGCGCGCGGCTTCCAGGTCAGCGCGCCAAGATCTTCGCCGCTTGGCGAACGCAACATCAACCAGGCCCGGCCGGAAACCTTGTGATCCTTGTCGACCAGCTTCAGATCGTCGAGCAGGTAGCGTTCCTCGAAGGCCTTCAGCATCGCCGCATTGATCGGCAAAGCCGAAATCGTAACCGGCGCCGTCGCGCTGCGCGGCAGGATATGGCCGAAATCCGGCTGCACCAGCGTGGCAATGACGACAAACACCTCGCCGTTGACGCGTGTCAGTCCTTCGGCCTGGATCGGTTCGGTCAGAATATTGTTCTTGCCCGGACGCACCTTGAACGGGGGCCGCTTTGCCTCTTGCGCACGGATCTGGGGCAGCAGCTGCGAAGCGATCCCCGCAAACGGCGCATAGGCGGCGATATCCGCGCGCTCGCCATCGACCGAGGCATAAATCGGCCGTCCCGCTCCATCGACCACGAAGCCTCGGGTGAACCCGTTGAACGTGTAGAGGTAGTTGCCGAAGTTGAAATCGGTCCAGTCGGGGTCGAACTTGTTGTCGAGCGCCCTGACCGCCTGGTCCCAGTTGACCTGGGGCACGATCACCGCGTCGAATTCGTGGAACTGGCGCTTCAGGCCGTTGATCACCATGTGCTGTTCGCGCTCGGCGGCGGCATTGTCGAACTGGAACAGCAGCAGGACAGCCAGCGCGATGAACAGGGCGACGCCGCCAAGCGCCATCAGCACCAGGGGCCCGAACAGCCCCGATGTGTGCCGATCCTGATCTTGCCGTGCAAACAAGCGCAACCCGGTTCCCCCGCGACGCGCCCGCCTGCAATGCACAGGCACGCGTGTCCATGCGCCCGCATAGCGCTAAAGTCTCAAGGAAATCTTAGCCCGCACGGGCTGTATTTCCACGAGGTGGCGGACCTTGCTGTTCTGGCTGGGAGGAGGCTCGGGGAGGCGGGACCGCGGAGACCAGGGTGCGGCCCCGCCTCATTCGAGACTGCTTGGGGTACCACAACCAATGCAGAACCCGTGCCAATTTGCCCGCCCCGTGAACTTTCAAGCGCATACATGCTTAATGGTCCGCAAGGAAATCCGTGGCTGTAAAACAGACCGACACTTGATCATGGCAAGCGGTGTTTTTTGCGCTTGCCAAACGCACCGCCGGACAGGCACCCTTGTCCGCGATGGATGACCTGAAGAAAATATTCGAACACACCGATGACGCACCGCCCGCAACGCCTGCGGCGACCTTGGTGATTTTCCGCAATGCGCCGGATGGCGGGGCCCCGCAGATCCTGATGGTGCAGCGATCAAAGGAAATGCGCTTTGCCGGCGGTGCTGCCGTGTTTCCCGGCGGGCGGGTCGACGATGCCGACCGCGCGCTGGCCGAGGCGCATGGCGCGACCGACGAAGAGGCCATCCACGAACTTGCCGCGCGCATCGCCGCGGTTCGCGAAACGCTTGAGGAGACCGGCCTGGTTGTCGGCCTCCACCAGCAGATCGATCTTGAGACCGCCCGCCGCGCCCGCGCGCGGCTGCTCGAGACCGGTGAACTGGCCCCGGTGCTGGAAGAGATGGGCTGGACGCTCGATCTGGACGCGATGGTGCCGTTTGCCCGCTGGCGTCCCAAGCACCGCGAAATCCGCGTATTCGACACCCGCTTCTATCTCGCCAACCTGGGCACGGGCGCGGTCGAACTGCTGGTCGATTCGACCGAGAACACCCACCTGTTCTGGGCCAGCGCCGAAGAAGCGCTGGGTCTGGCCGAAACGGGCGAGATCAAGGTGATCTTCCCGACCCGGCGCAATCTTGAACGGCTGGCCCAGTTCGGCAGCTTTGACGAAGCGGTAGCGCATGTGCAGGAATTCCCTTCGCGGATGATCACGCCGTCGATGGAAATCCGCGATGGCGAGCCGTGGCTGGTGATCCCGCACGATGCCGGTTACCCGGTGGACGGGGAAAAGCTGGATACGGCGGCGCGCGGCTGATCAGACGGACGCAGTTCGCAGGGCCATAAGGGCGCGGCAATCAAGCGGAGGAAAATTGGCGCGCCCGGCAGGGGTCGAACCTGCGGCCTCAAGATTAGAAGTCTCGCGCTCTATCCAGCTGAGCTACGGGCGCGCGCCGAGGCGCTCCATAGTCCCCCTTTTCGGCCCGCGCAAACCTCGCTAGCCTTGGCACCCATGACCGACCCCATTTCGCACTCCGACGGCCCCATCGCTCACATCGACGGCAAGGCCGGCGCACGCCGCCACTTCCGCTATTTTGACTACATGATGGCGGCTTTTGTCGCGATCCTGCTGCTGTCGAACCTGATCGGAGCTAGCAAACTCGCCACGCTGGACGGCTACACGTTCGGCGCAGGGATCCTGTTCTTCCCGCTGTCCTACGTGCTGGGCGACGTACTGACCGAGGTTTACGGCTATGCCAACGCGCGGCGCTGCGTGTGGATGGGCTTTGGCGCGATGGTGTTCATGGCCTTCATGAGCTGGGCCGTGGTGGCCATGCCGCCCGCCGATGGCTGGAACGGTCAGGCCGCCTATGAAAGCGTGTTCGGATCGACCTGGCGGATCGTCGCCGCATCGGTGCTGGCATTCTGGGCGGGTGAGTTCGTCAACAGCTTCGTCCTGGCGAAGATGAAGATCCTCACCGGGGGCAAGCATCTCTGGACCCGCACGATCGGTTCGACCTTTTTCGGCCAGGCCGTAGACAGCGCGATCTTCTATCCGATCGCATTCCTCGGGGTCTGGTCGAATGAGCAGGTGCTGACCGTGCTGGTTACCAACTGGGCCCTGAAAGTGCTGTGGGAAGTCGTCCTGACGCCGGTTACCTATGTGGTGGTCGGCTTCTTCAAGACCCGCGAAGGGGTGGACGTCTACGATACCGGCACCGATTTTTCGCCCTTCGCCAAGGCTGAATCGGTTTAGGCCCCGTCCATTCCGAACGGGGCCTCACCGGCGATCCTCATCAATCGGCGATGAGGCCGATCGCGAGGTAGATCGGGATCAGCGAACCGACGCCAACCAGGGTCGCAACGACCACGCCAATGCGCACCAGCGTGACATCGAGGCCGAAGTAGTCGGCAATGCCCGAGCACACGCCCATGAACTTGGCATTGCCCTTGCCCAGGCGGAAGCCGCCGCCGACGGGAGCGTTACCGCTGCTCTGCGACCTGAGCGCGCTCATGCCACGACTCCGACATAAGCGGTGTGGGCATAGGCCGTGCCCGGAGTGGCGACAGTCGCGCTGATCAGGACCAGCGAAAGCGCCAGGGCGGAGACAGCGGCGGTGAACCGGCCGGCGAGAGAGTTGAGGTAGGTCATCGTCTTTTCCTTCTTTCGAATTGCGTGCCGCGGTGCATTCCGCGGATGTCATAGTGTTTGCATCCCCCGTGCCAAATTCGAAAAACGGCTGAATTCTACCATTTCTGCAAGATGAACAATTTTTGCAACGAAGGTACAGAATCAATAGTTGGTAAATTTTCCCAACTTTCGGCAAACGCGTTTCGCGTGACAGCACGGGGGCACAGCCTCTAACGCTGGAGTCCCATGGCGCTCGACCGCATCACTCTCAGCCAGTTTCGCAATCACCGCGCCACGCGGCTGGATGGCACTGCGCAGTTCAACCTGCTGGTGGGCGAAAATGGCGCAGGCAAAACCAACGTGCTCGAAGCGTTGTCGCTGTTCGCGCCAGGCCGGGGGCTGCGCCGCGCCGCTTTGCCCGATATGCCCGCACAAGGCGGCGATGGCGGCTTTGCGATCAGCGCAGACCTGTCCCCGCTCGAGGTCCGCCTGGGCACCGGGGTACGTCCGGAAAAGCCGGGCCGCCGAATTGTGCAGGTCAACGGCGCAGAGGCTCCGGCGGTGCGGCTTGGCGAATGGCTCAGCATCGGCTGGCTCACCCCGGCGATGGACCGCCTGTTCGCCGAAGGGGCCGGTGCGCGCCGCCGGTTCCTTGACCGGCTGGTACTGGCGCTCGAACCCGGCCACGCCCGCAATGCCGCACGGGCCGAAGGGGCGCTGCGCGAACGCAACCGGTTGCTGGGCGAGGAGGCCGAACCCGATCCGCAGTGGCTCGACGCGATCGAGGCGCAGCTGGCCGAGGCTGGAGCCGCCGTCGCCCAAGCCCGCGCGCGGCTGGTCGAGCGCTTGTCTGCGGCCCTCTCCGCCCTGCCCGACGCACCCTTTGCCCGGCCCGAACTGGCCTACCAGCCGGGCGGGCCGATCGGTGCCGAAGAACTCGCCGCCCGCCTGGCCGAAGGCCGCCGCCGCGACCGCGCGGCCCAGCGCACGCTGACGGGGCCGCACCGCGACGAATTGGGTGTGGTGATGGCCGGCAAAGGCCAGGTCGCGGCCGAATGTTCGACCGGCGAGCAGAAGGCGATGCTGATTGCCATAACGCTGGCCCACGCCGACCTGCTCGACCGCGAGCGGCCGGGCCTGTTGCTGCTCGACGAAGTGGCGGCGCACCTCGATCCCGTCCGGCGCGAGGCGCTGTTCGACCGGTTGCGTGGGGGCGGCGCGCAGGTCTGGTTGACCGGCACCGAACTGCCCCCGTTCGAGGCGATCCTGGGCGAAGCCGCAGTCTGGCGCGTCAGCGAGGGGCTGGCGGAGCGGCTTTAGCTGCCGACTTGGGCAGCGCTCCCGCCACCTGATCCACTGTCGATCCGACCAGCAGGTCGATCCCTTCCAGCGTCGGGTGGATATGGTCCGCCTGGATAAGCTGCGGCTTGTCGTAAACCGGCTGAAGGAAGAACGGCACCAGACCTGCCCCGTACTTCTTCGCCAGGTTCGGATAGATCGGATCGAACTTGCCCTGATAGTCCGCACCAAGGTTGGGCGCGGCCTTCATGCCCAGCAGCATCACCGGAACCTTGCGCTCCTTCAGCTTGCCCAGCAGCGTGTCGATATTCGCGCGAGTTTCCTCGGGCGGAACGGCGCGCAGCATGTCGTTGCCGCCAAGGCTGACCAGCACCAGCGCGGGCGGCTTGGAGACGCTGTTGAGGATGAAATCCAGCCGCTGCAGGCCGTCCGCCGTGGTATCGCCCGAAACCCCGGCATTGACGATCCGCGCATTGATCCCCCGCGCGCGCAACGCCGCCTCCAGCCGGGCCGGGTAGCTTTGCCCCGGCTCAAGCCCGTAACCGGCAAACAGGCTGTCCCCCAGCGCGACGATCAGCAGTTCATCGCCCATCACCGGCGGCGCGGGCAGCGCGGCGGGATCGCTGGCGGTGGGCTCGGGCGCAGGCTGGCTCTGCCCGCAGGCGGCCAAAATTCCGGCAAGGGTTGCAACCAGCGCGGCGGATTTCCATTTCATTCAGCAACCTCCTTGCCTTTCCCTCTAGCTATGGCATCCCTGCGCGGTGACAACCCCCCAACAAAGCAAAACTTCGCCCGCGATTGCAGCGGACGCCCTCACCCTCACCCTTGGCCAGGGCGCCAGTGCGGTAGAGATTCTGCGCGGGATCGACCTGACCGTGCCGCAGGGGCAGACGCTGGCCCTGCTCGGCCCCTCAGGCTCGGGCAAAAGCTCGCTGATGGCGGTGCTTTCGGGGCTTGAGCGCGCCTCTGGCGGCCGGCTCGAAGTGGCTGGCGCAGACTTTTCGCGGATGGACGAGGACGCCCTGGCCGCCGCACGCCGCGGGCGGATCGGCGTGGTGCTGCAAGCCTTTCACCTGCTGCCGACGATGACCGCGCTCGAAAACGTGATGACGCCGATGGAGCTGGCCGGAATGGCGGACGCCCGCCCCCGCGCCGAGGCGGAACTCGCCGCCGTGGGCCTCGGTCACCGGCTGGATCACTACCCCGCGCAGCTTTCGGGCGGGGAACAGCAGCGCGTGGCGATTGCCCGCGCGCTGGCCCCGCGCCCCGCACTGGTCTTCGCCGATGAGCCGACCGGCAACCTTGATGCGGCGACCGGCTCGGGAATCATGGACCTGCTCTTCGCCCGCCGCGCCGAAGCCGGGGCGACGCTGGTGATCATCACCCACGATCCGGCGCTGGCCGAACGGTGCGAGCGAGTCATCACCCTCGCCGACGGGCGCATCGCCAGCGACAGCGCCGCCCGGTGAGCGAGCGGCTTTCCTGGAAATCGGCCTGGGCCATTGCCCAGCGCGATCTTTCGGCCCGGTTCAGGGGCCTGCGGCTGTTGCTCGTCTGCCTGTTTCTCGGCGTCGGCGCGCTGGCCGCGATCGGCACCCTGACCGGCGCGATCGAGCAGGAGCTTTCCACGCGCGGCCGGACGATCCTGGGCGGCGATATCGAGGTTGCCGTCTGGCAGCGCGCCGCCGGCGCCCAGGAAATGGCCGCATTCAAGGCCCTTGGCCCGGTTTCGGGTGGCCTGAGGATGCAGGCCATGGCCCGCGCGGGCGATCTGGCGGCACCGATTGAGCTCAAGGCGGTCGACGCCCGCTGGCCACTGGTTGGCGCGTTCAAACTGAAGGATGGCCGCACCACCGGCGCGCCGCCACCGGGCGAGGCTTGGATTGCGGAAGGCGCGGCGGAGCGCCTTGGCGTGGCTCCCGGCGCCGAGATCGAGGTTGGCTCGGCGCGGCTCAAGGTTGGCGGGATCATCGCCGACGAGCCCGACCGTCTGGGCGAGGGCTTTACCCTTGGCCCGGTGGTGCTGGTCGCCGCCGATTTCCCGGCCAAGGCGGGGCTGACCGCACCCGGCGCGATGTATCGCTCCAAGTACCGCATCGTCCTGCCCCCCGCGGCCGATCCCAACGCTGTCGTCGACGTGCTCAAGGCGAAGTTCCCCTCGGGCGGGTTCGAAGCGCGCACGCGCGACAAGGCCGCACCGGGGGCCGAACGCTTCGTCGGAAGGATGGGCGAATTCCTGGTTCTCGTCGGGCTTGCGGCGCTGGTGATCGCCGGGATCGGGATTGGCGGCGGGGTTTCCTCTTATCTTGAGGCGCGCCGCACCAGCATTGCGACGCTAAAGGTGCTGGGCGCGACCAGCGGCGACATTGCGCGGATCTACCTGCTGCAGATCGCCGCCGCCGCGCTGGTTGGCAGCGGCGTCGGCCTGGTGGCGGGTGTGCTCGTCACGCCGCTGCTGGGTGAGGCGCTGGGCAGCCTGCTGCCAGTCGCGCCGGGATTGGTGCTGGACTGGTTCGCGCTGGGCCGTGCGGCGCTCTATGGGCTGCTGGTGGCACTGATCTTCGCCGCGCCGCCACTGCTCGCCGCGCGCCGGTTCCCGGCCATGGCGCTGATGCGCGCGCGGGTTTCGCCGCTGGCGGCCAATTGGCGCGACAGCCTGCTGCCGGTTGGCCTTGGCATCGCCGGAATCGCCGCGCTGGCACTCGTCACGGCCAAGCAGCCGCTGGTGACGGCCTGGTTCCTGGCCGGATCGGCGGGACTGCTTGGCCTGCTGGGCGGTCTTGGCCTGGCCATTCGCCGCATCGCGGCGCGCCTGCCTCGGCCGGAGCGGCCATTCCTGCGCCTGGCGCTGGCGAACCTCCACCGCCCCGGCGCGCAGACCGGTGCGCTGGTGACGGCACTGGGCTTTGGCCTTTCGGCCTTCGTGCTGCTGGCAGCGGTCCAGACCAGCCTCGACGCCAATATCGCCGCGCGCGTACCGCAGCGCGCGCCAGACTATTTCGTGCTCGACGTGCCGCGTGACCGCGCGGACGAATTCCAGACCGCCGTGCGGCAGGTTGCCCCCAAGGCCGAGGTGCGCATGGTTCCGGCCCTGCGCGGCGCGATCCTCGCCTATGGCCCGAACGGCGCGATGACCCGCGTATCGGACCTCAAGGAAATCCCCGAAGACGCCTGGCCCCTGCGCGGCGAGCGCGGCCTGACCTATTCGGACGAAGTGCCCGAAGGCAATGTTGTTACTGCGGGCCAATGGTGGCCCAAGGGCTACGCGGGCGAGCCGCTGGTCTCGATCGACGAGGATCTGGCCAAGGTTCTGGATCTCAAGCTCGGCGACAAGCTGACTATCGGTCTGCTCGGGGTCGAGCGCACCGCGCGGATCGCCTCATTCAGGCGGATCGACTGGGATTCAATGGGCTTCAACTATGTGCTGGTGTTCAGCCCCAACGCCATTGCCGACGCCCCGCACAACATGGCCGCGACGATCAATCTTCCCAAGAACGAGAAACACGGCGGCCTGCTGCGCGCGCTGGTCCGGGCCTTTCCGGCAAGCTCGGTGATCGAGGTCGGCGGCGTGCTCACCCAGGCGCGCGACCTGCTGCGGCAGGTCAGCCTGGCAATCCTCTCGGCCGCATCGGTGGCGGTGCTGGCGGGGATTGCCGTGCTGCTGGGCGCGATCGCCGCAGCGCGTGCCGCCCGTACCTATGACAACGTGATCCTGCGGGTGCTGGGTGCAAGCCGCCGCCAGCTGCTTTTGCTGCAGCTTGCCGAATATGCCCTGCTCGCCGCGCTGCTCGCGCTGGTCGCGCTGGTGCTGGGCAATGCCCTTGCCTGGCTGGTGATTGTGGAACTGTTCAAGTTCGACTGGCTGCCCGGCTGGCCGCAGGAACTGGCCGTGCTGGGCCTGGGCCTGGCACTGGTGATCGGCTTTGCCCTGGCCGGCTCGCTCCCGCTGCTGCGGGCAAAACCGGCGCAGGCGCTTAGAGAACTTTAGCTCACCACTTGAACCGAACCGTCCCGCCCCAGGTGCGCGGCTGGTTGGTATAGCCCGAGATTGAACCCGGCTGGGCGACGGAATCGAACACCGTCAGGATATAGCGGTTGTTGGTCAGGTTGCGGCCCCAGACCGACAGTTCCAGCCCGTTCGCCAGCCCATAGGTGAGCGACGCGGTAAGGTCCTGCACCTCGCGGCGAAAGGGCTGGGCGGCGGCGAAAGCGGGGGCATAGCTGATCACGGTGCCGCTGGCGTCGCGCTGGATGAAGCCGGGCAGTCCCTCGATCACCTGCACCGGGCTTTCATAATGGAAATCGCCGCGCAGGGTCAGCCGGTCGCCGTTTGCGAACTTGTGGCTCCACTGCGCCCCCCAGGTGGCCGAAAGCGCCGGGATGCCCGCGGGACGGGTGCCAGAGAGATCGCCCAGCGGCGAGCCGGGGAAGCTGTCATACTCGGGATCGAGATAGACCACCGACAGGCTCAGCGTCAGGTCGGCATAGGGCTTCACCTGCCCGTCGAACTCGATCCCGAAGGTGCTTTGCTGCCCCGCATTGGCGAGCGCGAAACCGGTGCCGGTGAAGGTGTTCGACTGGAAGCCTGCGATCGTCTGCTTGAAGAAGGTCAGGTTGGCGCTCACCGCACCCCAGTCGCCCTTGAAGCCCAGTTCCCAAACCTTGGCGCTTTCCGGTCCGGCATAGCGCGACCCGGTGGTAAGGTTGGGCAGCAGCAACCCGGCAGCTGAAAGTGCCGAGTAGTCGGCCCCCAGCGGGCGGCTGTCGCGCGAGAGGTTGGACGAGCTGGCCTTGAAGCCGGTCGCATAGCTGACATAGCTCTTCACATGCGCGCCCAGATCGAAGGCGATCCGCGCGGTCCAGGTGAATTTACCGTCGCGCGTGCGGCCATCCTCAACCGCGTTGGGATAGTTCAGGAACGGCGGGAAGAACTGCAACGGACGCAGCGCCGTGGCGCCATAGGTCGCCAGGTTGAGCGAGGAAAACAGGTCGGTGCTGACCGTGTTCGAAGTCACGTCCTTGGCATCGCGGGTATAGTTGCCGCCCAGCGTCACGGTAACCCCGGGCTTGACCTTGAGATCGACGTTGCCGAACACCGACCAGGCGGTGTTCTTCATCTTCCAATCGTCGAAGATGCCCTGGCCCGGCGCAAAGAAGCGCCCGGTGTTCGATCCGAACAGCCCGGTTTCAAGGTTGGTCACGCCCCCGCCCGAAAGCAGGTCGGCATAGCCGCGCATGCTGCTGCCATAGGTCAGCGCATTCTGGTAGCTGACGTTCTCGCTGAAGAAGTAGCCGCCGATCATGGCGTTGAAGATATCCATGAACCCGGCGCTGACGCGCAGTTCCTGGGTGAAGGTATCGATCCCCACATCGGCGGCGTTCGCCCCGATCAGGTCGGCACTGGTAAAGTCTGAGTCCTGGTTGGTCCTGGTCTTGCTTTCCCGCCAGGCGGTGATCGAGGTTACCTTGAGCGGACCGACGCTGTAATCGACCTGGCCGGAGAGGCCCCAGTTCTCGATATTGTTGGATGATCCGAAGTTCGACCAGGCGACGTCGGCAAAGGGCATGGCCGGATCGTTGACGTGGCCGCCCAAGTACTCGATCGCACTGGTCGCAGCCGAACGGCGCAGATTGACGACCGCACAGCAATCTTCGTCGATCTTGTCGTAATCGGCAATCAGGCGCACCGCCAGCTGGTCACTGGGCGCATACTTGAGCTGCCCACGCACGAACCAGCGGTTGCGCTCGTTGGTCTTTTCCGAATTGCCGGGATTGGTGATGTAGCCATCGCGCTGGTTGAACCCGGCCGAAATACTGGCCGCAACGGTCTCGCCGAGCGGGCCGGTGACATAGCCCTTCACCACCCGCTGATCGAACTCGCCATAGCTCGCCTCAAGCGCGCCGTGGAACTTGAATTGCGGTTCACGAGTGATGATCGAAATCACGCCCGCGCTGGCGTTCTTACCGAACAGGGTCGATTGCGGCCCGCGCAGCACTTCCACCCGCGAAACGTCGGGCAGATCGCTGATCTGGGCGGCGGCGCGGCTGCGATAGACGCCATCGACGAAGACGCCGACCGAAGGCTCGATCCCCGGATTGTTCGCCCCGTTGCCAAAGCCGCGGATGATGAAGTTCGTCGCGGTCGAGCTTTGCTGCTGCGAAACCCGCAGCGACGGCACGAGCAATTGCAGGTCCTTGATGTCGCGCACCTGGGTTCGCTCGATCGCCGCGCCGCTGGCGACGGAAACCGCAACCGGCACGTCCTTGAGCGTCTGTTCGCGCTTGGTCGCGGTAACGATGATGGTTCCATTGTCGGCGGGCTCGGCATAGTCGTCCGCCGGAGGTGCGGCCTCTTCCTCGGCGGGCAGGGCTTCTTCCTCAACGTACTGGGGCTCCAGCGCGTTGGGATCGGTCACCTGTGCATGGGCGGCAACAGGAACAAGGGGGGCGATGGCCACGGCGCAAAGCAAAGCCGCGCGGATCGGGAAGAGCTTCATGCCGCGCGCCTATAAAGCCTTGCCGCGCAAAGGCCAATCCGCAACGCTTGCCCGAACGGGCCATTTCGGCTAGTGGCGCGCGCAATGTTGCGGTGCAACAGGCACCCGCCCTCCTCCAGTATTTGAGAACCGATCATGTCCGCCCCCCTGCCCCTGCGCAATATCGCCATCATCGCGCACGTCGACCACGGCAAGACCACCCTGGTTGACCAGCTGTTCCGCCAGTCCGGCACCTTCCGCGACAATCAGCGCGTCGAAGAGCGCGCGATGGATTCCAACGATCTCGAAAAGGAACGCGGGATCACCATCCTGGCAAAGCCGACCTCGATCGAATGGAACGGCACCCGCATCAACATCGTCGACACCCCCGGCCACGCCGACTTCGGCGGCGAAGTGGAACGCATCCTCTCCATGGTCGACGGCGTGATCCTGCTGGTCGACAGCTCTGAAGGCGCGATGCCGCAGACCAAGTTCGTCACCGGTAAGGCGCTGGCGCTGGGCCTCAAGCCGATCGTCGTGGTCAACAAGGTCGACCGTCCGGACGAGCGCATTCAGGAAGTGCTGGATGAAGTTTTCGACCTGTTCGTGACGCTGGATGCCACCGACGAGCAGCTCGACTTCCCGGTGCTCTACGCCTCGGGCCGCAACGGCTATGCCAGCGAGGACCCAAGCCGCCGCGAAGGTACGCTGGAACCGATGTTCCAGAAGATCGTCGACCATGTGCCGCCGCCGAACCTCGACGCCGACGCGCCGTTCAGCTTCCTCGTGACGCTGCTGGATCGCGACAACTTCCTGGGCCGCGTGCTCACCGGCCGCGTCCAGTCGGGCAAGGTCAAGGCCAACCAGGCGATCCACGCGCTCGATGCCGATGGCAAGGTGATCGAAACCGGTCGCGCATCGAAGATCATGGCGTTTCGCGGGCTTGACCGCGTGCCGGTCGACGAAGCCCGCGCCGGCGACATCATCAGCCTCGCCGGCCTGACCGTGGCGACCGTGGCCAACACCATCGCCGACACTTCGGTGAGCGTGCCGATCAAGGCCCAGCCGATCGACCCGCCGACCCTGTCGATGCGCTTTGCCGTGAACGACAGCCCGATGGCCGGGCGCGAGGGTGACAAGGTCACCAGCCGCATGATCCGCGACCGCCTGATGCGCGAAGCGGAATCGAACGTGGCGATCAAGGTCACCGAATCCGCCGACAAGGACAGCTTCGAAGTGGCGGGCCGCGGCGAACTGCAGCTGGGCGTGCTCATCGAAACGATGCGCCGCGAAGGCTTTGAACTGGGCATCAGCCGTCCGCGCGTGCTGTTCGGCACCGATGAAAACGGCCAGCGCACCGAGCCTTACGAAACCGTCGTGATCGACGTGGACGACGAATACTCGGGCACGGTCGTGGAAAAGATGGCGCTGCGCAAGGCCGAGATGACCGACATGCGCCCCTCGGGCGGCGGCAAGACCCGCATCACCTTTTCCGCCCCTTCGCGCGGCCTGATCGGCTATCACGGCGAATTCCTGTCCGACACGCGCGGCACCGGCATCATGAACCGCCTGTTCGAAAAGTATGGCCCCCACAAGGGTCCGATCGAAGGCCGCCCCAACGGCGTGCTGATCTCCAACTGCACCGGCGAGGCGGTGGGCTATGCGCTCAACAGCCTCGAAGAGCGCGGCGTGCTGTTCGTGCGCCCGCAGGACAAGATCTATGAAGGCATGATCATCGGCGAAAACGCCAAGCCGGATGACCTCGAAGTCAACCCGATGAAGTCCAAGCAGCTGACGAACTTCCGTTCGACCGGCAAGGACGACGCGATCCGCCTGACCCCGCCGCGGATCATGACGCTGGAACAGGCGATCGCCTATATCGACGACGATGAAATGGTCGAAGTCACGCCCAAGTCGATCCGCGTGCGCAAGGCGATCCTCGATCCGCACGAGCGCAAGAAGGCCGGACGCAAGAAGGAAGCCGCGTAAGTTTGGGCGCGCAGGCGCCCGACTTTCGATCTTACCGGTAATCGGCTAGGCATTGCCGCGATGCAGACCAGCGACCTTCGCATTGCCCTGTTTTCAGGCAACTACAACTATGTCCGCGACGGGGCGAACCGCGCCCTGAACCGGCTGGTTGGCTACCTGCTTTCGCAGGGCGCCGCGGTGCGGGTCTATTCCCCGACCGTGGCCGAGCCCGCGTTCGAGCCGCAGGGCGACCTGGTCAGCGTCCCCAGTTTCGCGATTCCCGGCCGGCCGGAATACCGCTTTCCGCTGGCGCTAAGCTCCTCGGTTCGGCGCGACCTGGCCGCGTTCAAGCCCAACGTGGTCCATGTCGCCTCGCCCGATATCGTGGCGCACCGCGCGGTCACCTTGGCGCGGCGCCGGGGGCTGCCGGTGCTTTCTTCGGTCCACACCCGGTTCGAAACCTACCTGCGCTATTACAACATGGCCTGGTTCGAGCCGGTCCTGGTCGCCATGCTGCGCCGGTTCTATCGCCGCTGCGATGCGCTGGTGGTGCCCTCGGAAAGTTTTGCCCAGGTGCTGCGCGACCAGCGCATGAACTACGATATCGATATCTGGTCGCGCGGGATCGACCGCGAATTCTTCAATCCGGGCCTGCGCAGCATGGAATGGCGCCGCAGCCTGGGCATCGGCGATGACGAAGTGGTGGTCGGCTTCCACAGCCGGCTGGTGATGGAAAAGGGGCTCGACGTCTTTTCCGACGCGATCGACGAACTGCGCCGCCGGGGTGTGAAGCACCGCGTACTGGTGGTGGGCGATGGCCCGGCCCGGCCGTGGTTCGAAGCTCGCCTGCCCAGTGCCACCTTCACCGGCTATCTTGGCGGACTGGACCTTGGTCGCGCCGTCGCTTCGATGGATACGCTGTTCTTCCCCTCGGTCACCGAAGCGTTCGGCAATGTCAGCCTCGAAGCGATGGCCTGCGGCCTGCCGGTGGTCGCCTCGATTGCCACGGGCAGCCAGAACCTGGTCGAGGACAAGGTTTCGGGCCGGCTGATCCCTCCGGGCGCGATCCACCAGTTCGCCGCGGCGCTGCGCACCTATGTCGAGCAGCCCGAACTGCGCTCGCGGCATGGCGCCGCCGGGGAACTGCGCAGCCGCGATTTCAGCTGGGACCAGATCAATCAGGTTGTGGCCGATACCTATATCCGCCTGATTCGCCAGAAGGCGGCCCAGCGCGGCTAGCCATCAGCCACGGGTTCAGCGCAGGATACCCTTGCCGATTTCATGACGGCAGAACTGCCACAGAAACAGGATCGAAAGCAGGATCATGAACGCGATCCCGCGGTTAGTGGCAGAGCTCATTTCATCGGGCAGGTTATAGGACTGGTAGCCGAAACTGGCCGCCGCGCCGATGATCGAAACCAAGAATGCACTTGCCGCATGGCGCGAGCGCACCAGCATCAGCAGCGACCCGGCAATGGCCCCCCAGACGCCCATTGCCCAGGCCATCTGCGCCCACAGCGGAAAACTGTCGACCCAAGCCAGCAACAGGTACGGATCGCCCGCATTCTTGAGGTAATTGACATTGCGCATGCGGGTCATCGTGTAATCGAACCCGCCGAAGGAGTTCCAGATCAGTCCGATAACCGTGACCACCCAGTAACTGACCGGGACCTTGCCTTTTGCTTTCTGCATTGCACCCCCCACGTTCCATTGGCCAAGAACGGGGTGAGGCTAACACGCAAGGTAAAGGCGAGCAAACCGGGTGGTGCAAAAGCTCTGGATAGGCTCTAGGGTCATGCGATGAGCGACCTTTTCGCCGACGATATCCCCGCGTCCGCCCATCCTGCCGCGCCGTCCAAAGACGCCCCGCTGGCCGACCGGCTGCGCCCCTTGAGCCTGGCGGACGTGATCGGGCAAGAGCACCTGACCGGCCCGGAAGGCGCGATCGGGCGGATGGTATCGGCCGGGCGGCTTTCCAGCATGATCCTGTGGGGCCCGCCCGGCACCGGCAAGACCAGCACTGCCCGCCTGCTGGCCGATGCGGTCGGGATGCGGTTCATTTCGGTCAGCGCGGTATTTTCCGGCGTGGCCGACCTCAAGAAAGCCTTTGCCGAGGCCGAGGCCGCCGCCAAGGCCGGGCAGCGCACCCTGCTGTTCGTGGACGAAATCCACCGCTTCAACCGCGCCCAGCAGGACGGGTTCCTGCCTTTCGTCGAACGCGGCACGGTTACGCTGGTCGGTGCCACGACCGAAAACCCCAGCTTCGCGCTCAACGCCGCGCTGCTGTCCCGCGCGCAGGTGCTGATCCTGCACCGGCTCGATGCGGCGGCGCTAGACACGTTGTTGGCACGCGCCGAAGAGCTCGAAGGCCCACTGCCGTTGACGGCAGAGGCGCGCGAGGCGCTGGTCGCATCGGCCGATGGCGACGGACGGTTCCTGCTCAACCAGGCAGAAACGCTCTATAACGCGAAGATCCCTGAGCCGCTCGATCCGGCTGGCCTTGGCAAGTTCCTGCAACGCCGCGTTGCCGTCTACGACAAGGACCGCGACGGGCATTACAACCTGATTTCCGCGCTCCACAAGGCGCTGCGCGGTTCCGATCCGCAGGCCGCGCTTTATTACATGGCGCGGATGCTGACCGCCGGGGAAGAGCCGCTTTACGTGCTGCGCCGGCTGGTGCGCTTTGCCAGCGAGGACATCGGCCTCGCCGATCCGCAAGCGCTGAACCAGTGCCTTGCCGCCAAGGATGCCTACCAGTTCCTTGGCAGCCCCGAGGGCGAACTGGCGATCGTGCAGGCCTGTCTATACCTGGCCACCGCACCCAAATCGAACGCGGCCTATGTCGCACAGAAGGAGGCATGGAAGAGCGCGAAGGAAACCGGATCCTTGAGCCCGCCCGCCAATATCCTCAACGCACCGACCAAGCTGATGAAGGACATCGGTTACGGCGCGGGCTATTCCTATGACCACGAGGCCGAGGACGGCTTTTCCGGCGACAATTACTGGCCCGAGGAAATGGCCCCGCAGACCTATTACCGCCCGGTCGAACGCGGGTTCGAACGCGAGGTCCTGAAGCGGCTCGAATGGTGGGACAAGAAGCGCAAGGAACGGCGCGGGGAATGAGACCGGACCGGTTTCGCCACTTCGCGGCGATCGATTGGTCGGGCGCGGCGGGTGAGCGGCACAGGGGCATTGCGGTCGCGCTGTGCGGCGAAGGGATCGAGGCTCCGCAACTCGTCCGTCCCGGCGACCGCTGGTCACGCGGCGAGGTGCTTGACTGGCTGCTGCACGAACTTCCCGAGGACACGCTGGTCGGCTTCGACATGGGGATCAGCCTCGCTTTCGAAGATGCGGGGGCGTTCTTTCCCGGGTGGGATGAAAGCCCCTCCGATGCGCGCAAGCTGTGGGCAATGATCGACGCCCTGTGTGCCGATGACCCGCACCTTTCCGCCACCAGCTTCGTCGATCACCCCGAGGCCGCACGCCATTTCCGCCGTCACGGTGGGCGCGAAGGCGATCTGTTCGGAGGTGGCCGGGGCCGCTTCCGCATTACCGAGCGTGCGCAGGAAGCCATGGGGTGCAAGCCCTACTCCAACTTCAACCTCGTCGGCGCGGCGCAGGTCGGCAAATCGAGCCTGACGGGGATGCGCCTGCTCCACCGACTGGCTGGTCGCCTGCCGGTCTGGCCGGTCGATCCCCTGCCCCAAAGCGGCTCGGTCGTGACCGAAATCTACACCACGATTGCCGCGATGGCAGCCGGGCGCAGCGCCGCCAAGTCGAAGATACGCGATCTGGGTGCGCTCGATACGGCGCTGCGGGCCTTGGGCTGCGAACCGCTGGGCGGCAGCGGGCCGATCGCCGACCACGCCAGCGACGCGCTGATCACCGCCGCCTGGCTGCGTCTGGCGGCCAGCGACGCGGCGCTGTGGCGCCCGGCCGGTCTGACCGGAAAAATTGCCGCAACCGAGGGGTGGACCTTTGGCGCCCGCTAACGCTAAGGGACACAGCCTAAAGTTCATATTGCCGGCTTAGCTCAGTTGGTAGAGCACCTGCTTTGTAACCAGGGGGTCAGGGGTTCGATTCCTCTAGCCGGCACCAGAACACCACAGGGAGTAGGCGGCAGACTATGCTCGCAGACATGATTCAGCGCCTGTTCGAGCGCAGCCTCGATGAAAAGGCGCAAAAGCGCGCACGTGGTGGTGAATGGCTCGCCGAACTGTGGAGCGAAGTCGCCGAAATGGGCCTGCCTCTCGCCTTGCTGGGCGAGAACGAGGGCGGGTTTGGCCTGTCCGCTGCCGAACAGGGCGAAACGCTGCGCCTGATGGGGGTCTATGCCGTGCCGCTCCCGGTGGTTGAGACCATGGGGGCGAACCGCCTCTTCGCCAAGGCCGGGCTGCCGCTGGCCGAAGGCGCCGCGGGCCTGGCCCGCGCCGATCATCTGAAACTTGAAGGTGGCCGCCTGTCCGGCGAAGTCGCCCGCGTTGCCTGGGGCGAAAATCTCGATTGCCTCGCCCTTGCGGTGGGCGACAGGCTCTACCGCGTGCCGCAGTCCGGCTGGACGCTTGACGAAGCTGGCGTTGCGGTAAACTTCCACCCGCGCCCGACGCTCAAGATCGACTGGGCGGTCGATGCCTCGGCCCCGCTGCCGCATTGCCCGCTGGCCGAAGGGGCAACCCTGCGCGCCTTCCAGATCGCCGGCGCGCTCGAATCCGCGCTCGACATGACGCTGGATCACACCGCCACGCGCGTGCAGTTCGGCAAGCCGCTCCAGAAGAACCAGGTTGTGCAGCACGAACTGGCCAAGCTTGCGGGCGAACTGGCCTGCGCGACTGCGGCGGCGGACCTTGCGGCCGATGCCCTTGCGCGCGGCGACGTGCTGGGCGTTGCCGCCGGGACCCTGCGCGCACGCGAAGCCGCCGGCGCGGGCGCGAGCATCGCGGCGCAGATGCATGGCGCGATCGGCTTTACGCAGGAGCACCGGCTGCACCTTTTCACGACCTCGCTGTGGGCCTGGCGCGATGAATTCGGCGGCCAGGTAGCTTGGGCAAAACTGCTGGGCGCTGCCGCAATCGACGCGGGCAGCGCCGGATATTGGCCGATGGTGACAGAACTATGAGCGCGATCCCCTTTCCCGCCCCGCCGGAAGACAGCGAAGCCGTCGTCGCGCTGCGCGCTGAATTTCGCGCATTTCTGGCCGAACAGCTGAAAGACCGCAGCCCGCTGGGCCGCTCGGAAAGCTGGTACGGCTATGACCGCGCCTTTTCCCGCGCGATGGGTCAGGCCGGCTACCTCGGCATGACCTGGCCCAAGCAGTACGGTGGTCACGAACGCAGTGCGTTTGAACGCGCCGTGGTGGTCGAGGAATGTCTTGCCGCCGGTGCGCCGGTCGGCTCGCACTGGATCGCCGACCGCCAGAGCGGCCCCTCGATCCTGAAGTTCGGCACCGAAGAGCAGAAGCAGACCATCCTGCCGGGCATCGCCTCGGGCGAACTGGGCTTTGGCATCGGCATGAGCGAGCCGGATTCCGGTTCCGACCTTGCCGCCACCCGCACCAAGGCGGTGAAGGACGGCGACGTCTACCGCGTGACGGGCACCAAGGTCTGGACCAGCTTTGCCCACGCGGCGGACTATGTGATCCTGTTCTGTCGCACCAGCGGCACCCCCGCCGACCGCCACAACGGTACCAGCCAGCTGCTGGTCAACCTCAAGACCACGCCGGGCCTTACGATCAAGCCGATCATCGACCATGCCGGTCAGCACCACTTCAACGAAATGCATTTCGAGGACGCGATCGTTCCCGCCAATATGCTGCTCGGCGAAGAGGGCCAGGGCTGGAACCAGGTGATGAGCGAGCTGGCATTTGAACGCTCCGGCCCGGAACGCTTCATGTCGTCGATGGAACTGCTGCTCCAGCTGCTCGAAGTGCTCAAGGGCCGCGATAGCGAAGCCGCGCAGGTCACCGTGGGCCGCGTCACCGCGCGCCTCGCCGTGCTGCGCCGCCTGTCACGCTCGGTCGCCGGGATGCTGCAGAACCACCAGGACGCAGGCCTTCAGGCCGCGATCGTCAAGGACGTGGGCGCGCTGTTCGAACAGGGCATGCCCGACATCGCCCGCGAACTGATCGACCACGAAGCCGATCCGCGCGCGGCGGCGGCCTATTCCTCGGTGCTGGCGAACATCATGCTCAACGCGCCGAGCTGGTCGCTGCGCGGCGGCACCCGCGAAATCCTGCGCGGGATCATCGCGCGCGGACTGGGGACGCGGTAACCGCCCAACCCTAACCCCTCCCGCTTGTGGGAGGGGAGCGAGACTTACCGCGCCGCAGGCATGGTCAGTCGCAGCGGGATGGGATGGCCTTACCCCCGCCCGCGATAGCTCGCCACGCCCTGGTCCGGCACCCATAGCCCTTCGGGCGCGGGGCCAGATTGCCAGAACACGTCGATCGGGATGCCCCCGCGCGGGTACCAGTAGCCGCCGATGCGCAGCCAGCGCGGCTGCATTTCATCGAACAGGCGCTGGCCGATGCCCACGGTCACGTCCTCGTGAAAGCCCGCGTGGTTGCGAAAGGAGCCAAGGAACAGCTTGAGGCTCTTGGATTCGACGATGGTTTCGGCCGGTGCATAGTCGATCACCAGGTGCGCGAAATCGGGCTGGCCGGTAACCGGGCAAAGCGAGGTAAACTCGGGCGCGGCAAAGCGCGCGAGATAGAGCGCGCCCTTGCGCGGGTTAGGCACGTAATCGAGCACGGCCTCTTCAGGAGAGTTCGGCAGTGCGCTCTGCTGGCCCAGGTGCAGCGGATTTGGTGTGTCTGACATGTCACGCGCAATGCCCCGATCGCGCGGCAAGCACAAGTCGGCGGTTGGAAACGGCGGGTTCACTTCCCATTAAGTAGCCGGGC
>NZ_JAYSBK010000035.1:0-28943 GCF_041915465.1 Novosphingobium sp.
CCGTTGCCCGCAACCGTCAAGCGGAACACGACATTTCGTCACGCAAGTGCAGCAAAGCGTGACACAATTACCACGCCGGCGGCACCTCTGGGTAACAATCGAGAACTTCGCCCAATGCTGCTCGCAATGGACCAAGGTGCGCGGCATAGGGTTTCCAGCCCTCGGTACCTTCGCGGAAGATCGGCTGGCGCACCTGTTCGCTGCTGGCGGTGCGCACGGCCCGCTCGGTCTTGTGGAAGGAAAGGCATCCTTCCTCGAATTCCACCCCGCAGAATTCCAGCAGCGCGCGGACCTCGGTCTCCGTATCGTCGACCATGTTTTCGTAGATCACCCGGTGAACCCGCCCCGGCTGGACCCGGTCGATGTGGGCCATCAGCCGCACATAGTCGCGATAGTACTGCCCCATGTCCGACAGGCTGTAGCTGAACGCCTGCCCGCGCGCGAAGTGCTGCTTGAAGTTGGAAAAGCAACAGCCGAGCGGATGGCGGCGCGGGTCGATGATCTTGGCGCTGGGCAGCACGGCCATGATGAACACGATGTGCGCCCAGTTGTTGGGCAGCTTGTCGATAAAATACGGGCGCTCCGTCTTCCGCTGGATCCGGGTGCGGCGCATGTATTCCTCGCCCGCAGCGCGCAATTGCTCGGCCGACAGGTCCGGCAGGCTGACCGGATAGCGCGGTTCGCGCCGGGCCAGCACGGGCATGTCGGGCAGTTCGCTGGTGCCTTCGATTCTGCTGTGGCTGGAAAGGATCTGCTCGACCAGGGTGGAACCCGCGCGCGGCATCCCCAGCACGAAGATCGGATCGCTTGCATCGCAGCCCTGCCCTGCGCGCGCCGCAAAGAACTCGGGCGTCGCGATCTCGATCAGGCGATCGACATAGCGGCTGGTTTCGGCGGCATCGTAATCCAGCTTCGTGCGGCGCAGGGCATTGCCCGCCGCGTAATGGGAAAAAGCCGCTTCCGCCTCGCCCCGGTCCTCCAGCGCCTTGCCCAGCGCGAAGTCGAGGTGGAAGCGGTCTTCCTCGGCAATGTCGCCGCGCGCGAGCGCGCTTTCCATCGCGGCAATGTCTTCGGCAGAGAACTTGACCGTCTTGAGGTTGGCAAGGCTCCACCACGCCTCACCCAGTTCGGGCATCAGCTCGATCGCTTTGCGGTAGGCCGCGATCCCGTCCGCCGTGCGCCCGACGGTCTTGAGCATGTGGCCATAGCTCATCCAGATGCGCGGCTGGCCCTTGGCGCGCTGAAGCACCTGTTCATAGAGCGCCAAGGCTTCGTCAAACTCACCAATGCGGCCAAGCGCGGCAGCCTGCAGGTTCGAATGGCCGGGATTGTCCGGCTCTTCTTCGACCACGCGGTTCAGTTCGGCAATCGCTTCTTCCGGGCGGTTCTGGCGGTAGAGCACCAGCGCCAGGTTGGCCCGCGCCGCGGTGAAGGCGGGGGACAGTTCAAGCGCCCGGCGCAGCAGGTTTTCGCTATCCTTGTAGCGCCCGATCCGTCCGGCCAGTTCCGCGAACATCCGGATCGCGGCAACATCGAAGGGATCCTCCTTGAGGTGCTGGCGCAGCAGTGGCTCGGCCCGCGGCAGGTCGTTCGCGTTGAGCGCGACAGCCGCCTCGACCAGGCGCGGGGGATACTTGCCAAGGCGGGAAAGCCAGCTTTGCGTTGTCACGGTTGCCATCGCGCCGACTAGAAACATGGTGACGCCGCGCAATCAAGCGATAGTCTGCGCGGCGAAGGGAATTCCATGAACGGAGAAAACACCAAGTCGACCGCGCGGGCGCTGGGCTTCTGGGCCGTGCTGGCGCTGTGCGTGGGCAACATGATCGGATCGGGCATCTACCTCTTGCCCGCCACGCTCGCCCCGCTGGGCTGGAACCAGATGCTGGGCTGGCTGATCACCATCGGCGGCGCGCTGAGCCTAGGCGTGGTCTTTGCCGGACTTGGGGCAAAGCTGCCGCTGGCGGGCGGCCCCTATGCCTATGCCAATGCCGCCTTCGGGCCGCTCGCCGGGTTCGTTACGGCGTGGAGTTACTGGGTGATGACCTGGGTCGGCAACGGCGCGATCGCGGTGGCCGTGGTCAGCAACCTCAGCCTGATCTTCCCGGCCATCGGACAAACGCCGGGTCTTCCCGCCCTGCTCGCGGTGGGCTGCGTCTGGCTTCTGACGCTAGTCAATATCGCCGGGGTACGCGCGGCGGGGCGGGTTCAGGAAGTGACCACACTGCTCAAACTGCTGCCGCTCATCGCCCTCATTGCCCTGGCCTTGTGGCTCTATGCCAGCGGTGCTCCGCGCGCGCCCGATCCTGGGATCACTATTGCGCCGGGCGCGGTGGCGGCGGCGGCGGGGCTGACCTTCTGGGGTTTCCTTGGCCTCGAATCCGGGACGGTCCCGGCGGACAAGGTCGAAAATCCGCAACGCAACGTGCCGCGCGCGACGCTTTATGGCGTGGCTCTGACCGGGGTGATCTACCTCGGCATTTCGGCGGCCTTCGCGCTCTATGTGCCGACTGCGCAGGTCGCGGGATCACCTGCCCCGGTGGCCGATTTCCTCGGCCGGTTCTTCGGCTCGGGTGTGGGCGAAGTGGTCGCCCTGTTTGCCGCGATCAGCGCCTTTGGCGCGCTCAACGGGTGGATCCTGGTGCAGGGCGAAATGCCCTGGGCGATGGCGCGCGGCGGGGTGTTTCCCCGCTGGTTCGCAGCGGAAAGCAGCAACGGCACCCCCTTGCGCGGGCATATCCTGTCAAGCTGCCTGCTGACCGTGCTGACGCTGATGAACTATCAAAAGGGCATGGCCGACCTGTTCGGCTTCATCGCCTCGGTCAGCCTCGCGGCTGGCCTGCTCGCCTATCTGATGAGCGCGCTGGCGGCGATGCGGCTGCTGCCGGGCGAAGGCCGGGTGCTGGCCGCCGCCGTGGTGGCAGCGGCCTTCACCGTGTGGGCTGAATGGGGCCTTGGAACCGAGGCAATCGGCTATGGCGCACTGCTGATCGCGGCGGGCCTGCCGGTCTACCTCGGCGTCAGGAGCGCAAGAGCTTCCGGATGAACGGCCGGTCGGCGAGGATCGCCTGGGCCGCGTTGTGGCCCGGCGCGCCCGTCACGCCGCCGCCCGGATGGGTGCCCGCCCCGCACATGTAGAGCCCCTTGATCGGCCCGCGATAGTCCCCGTGGCCCAGCACCGGGCGCGCGGCCCACAGCTGGTCGATCCCCATCGTGCCGTGCATGATATCGCCACCGATCAGCCCGAACTTGCGTTCGAGATCGAGCGGCGAGTGGATCTGCGTGGCGATCACGCTGGCCTTGAAGTTGGGGGCGTGATCGTTGACCGTGTCGATGATCAGGTCCGCCACCTTTTCGCGGTGCTTGTCCCAATCGACGTTTGGATCGAACTGCTGGCAGAACAGGCTGGCGACGTGCTGCCCCGGAGGGGCCAGGCTATCGTCCACGGTGCTCGGGATCTTGATCTCGACGATCGGCTTCTTCGACCAGCCGTGCTGCTGCGCATCGATGAAGGCCTGGTCCATGTAATCCATGCCCGGCGCAATGATGATCCCGGCGGTGTGGTGTTCGGCCTGTTCCTTGCCGGGCAGCACGGTGAAATCGGGCAGTTCCGACAGCGCGACGTTCATGCGGAACGTGCCCGAACAGGTCTTGAAGCCCTTGATCCGGCGCTTGAAATCATCGTCCAGATCGCTCTGGTCGACCAGCTGGCGATAAAGCAGCGCAGGGCCGGCGTTTGATGCGACAACGCTCGCGGCGATTTCCTCGCCGCTTTCCAGCCGCACGCCGGCAACCTTCCCGCCATCAACCAGCACCTGCGCCACCGGGGCTTCGAGGCTGACTTCGACGCCCACGTCCTCGCAGGCGCGGAACATGGCCTGGGTGATACCGCCCATCCCGCCGACCGAATGGCCCCATGCGCCGAGCTTGCCGTTCACTTCGCCGAACACGTGGTGCAGCAGGACATAGGCCGAGCCGGGGGTTGAAACACCCGCATAGTTGCCCACCACCGCGTCGAAGGCGAAGGCGCTCTGGACATAGTCATGTTCGAACCAGCCATCGAGGAACTGGCGCGCGGACTTGGTGAAGATGTCGAGCAGGTCGCGCTGCACCGAAATGTCCATCTGCGCCATCGGCCAGCCCTGCTTCGCCGCCGCGACCAGCGAGGAAAGGCCGCCGCCGACATTGGGCGGGATCTGCAAGGAAAGATCGCGCAGCACGTTGGCAACCTTTTCGAGCGCCGCGTCGTACTTGGGATAGGCCTCGGCATCCTTCTTGGAAAAGCGCGCGAATTCCGCCTCGGTCCGGCCCGGACCGCCGCCAAGCTTCAGATAATCGTTCTCGAACGGGAAGAAGTTCGAGATCGTGCGTTCGATCACGCGGTAGCCGTAATCGTGGAGCTTCATGTCCGCGATCACCTTGGGCCGCAGCAGGCTGACCGTGTAGCTGGCGGTGGAGTTGCGGAAACCGGGATGGAACTCTTCGGTCACCGCCGCGCCGCCAACCACGTGGCGGCGTTCCAGCACCCGCACGCGCATGCCCGCCTTGGCGAGGTAGAATGCGCAGACGAGGCCGTTGTGGCCGCCGCCAATGATCAGCGCGTCATAGGTCTTGGTCATGGTAACTCCCCAATCGAACATCTGGCCCTTCCCATTGCGAGGAAAGGGGCGGGTGGGGCTACCGACCAAACTTGCGACCCGGACCGGCCACCCCACCCTGACCCACCGCTGCGTCGGCGGGTGAACTCAAACTATGCGCGCTTGCTCCAGCCCGGCGCTGGCGGGAACGGCTCGCGGGCTTCGGGTATCAGCGCGCGGATCTTGCGGGCAAAGCTGCGCAGGCAGGTCTCGCTCGCGGCCAGCGGGCCGACGCCATAACTCTTGCTGGCCATGCCCTGCTGGACGCGTTCGATCAGCCAGGTGTCTTCCTTGTTGACCACGCGGTTGATCCGCCAGTTGGCATAACGCACCAGCTTCAGCTCGCGCGCCTTGCCTTCAGGCGTGTACTTGTCGGGCAGGCAATAGGCCACTTCGCGCAGCAGGCATTCGGTCGGGCTGATGGGCAGCCACTGCATGAAGTCGATCTGGTCGGCATAGATGTCGAAGGCCATGTTCGGCCAAAGCTTGTAATAGAGCCAGCGCTTGTGCGCTTCTTCCGGCAGGTGCGCCATGCGCGGCATGTGACGGCGATAGAACTTTTCCCAGATGTTCTGCCGTTCATCGTCCACCACGTCGCCGTGGAGGCGGTCGGCCCAGCCAAACGGTTCGATCCGGTAGGTCTTGCCGAGCAGGCGGGTCAGGCCATCGTGGCTGACCGGAATGTGGAGGTTGTCGGAATAATTGTCGCCGACGTTCTTCCAGTTCACCCCGCGCGGGCGCAGGCGAACCTCGTCCATCCGCTCCATTTCCTCGAAGCGGTAGGGAGCAATTTCTTCCTCGAAGGGGGCCATCATCTCGGCCACGGTGGGAAAGCCCGCATCTTCCAGCCGCACGAACACGAAGCCGCGCCAGACTTCCAGTTCGACCGGGACCAGCCCGTTCTCTTCCGGTTTGAGCGCGGGATATTCCGACTTCATGGGCACGCCGGTCAGCCGGCCATCCGTCTCGTAAACCCAGGCATGATAGGGGCAGACCAGCTTCTTCGTGCAGCCCGAAGGCCCTTCGACCAGCCGCATCGCGCGGTGGCGGCAGACATTGGTGAAGGCGCGCACCGCGCCATCATCGCCCCGGATGACCACCACGCTTTCGCCAAGGTAGTCGATCGTGCGGTATTCGCCCGGCTGCGCCAGCTCGCTGACATGGCAGACGATCTGCCACGAGGGGCGGAAGATCCGCTCCATTTCAAGGTCGAAGAATTCCTGGTCGCGGTAGATCCAGCCGGGCAGGCTGAAATCGGCGTCGGGATCGACGTCGGTTCCATCAATCTGCGCAAAGGCATGGTCGAGCTTGGTCATGTTCCGGCGAATCCCGCGATGCTTGTTGGACAGTCGTACAACAAGTGCTAAGCCGCGACAAGTGAGCACCAAGCCCGCCTTGAAGGAACCGGCCTTCCGCCGCGCCGAACCCGATGCGCGCCGCGCCAGCCTGATCGAGGCCTGCGCGCGGGTGCTCGCGCGCGAAGGCGTGGCAGGGGCCAGCGTGCGCGCAATCGCGCTGGAAGCGGGCGTTTCGCCGGGGCTGATGGGGCATTACTTCGCCGGGATCGACGCGCTTGTCGCGGCCACCTATGCCCATGTCGAGGCGCGGGTGAGCGAGGCGCTGGACGCTGCCGTCGCCGGTGCAGGCCCCTCTCCCCGCGCGCGGCTCGACGCCTTCGTGACCGCCAGCTTTGCGCCGCCGGTGGCCAGCGGCGAACTGCTGGCGACCTGGATCGCGTTCTGGAGCCTGGTGCGCAGCCGCGCCGACATCGCCCGCCAGCACGACGAGCAATACGCCGCATTTCGCGCCCGGCTGGAAGCTCTGCTGGGCGAATGCGGCATGGCGCGGGCGCGCCTGCGCCACGCAGCCATCGCGATCACCGCGCTGGTCGACGGACTGTGGCTGGAGCTGTGTCTTTCGCCGGAAGCCTTCAGCGCGATCGAAGCGGGCGAAATCGCCCGCTCCGCACTCGACGCGCTACTTGGCCAGCCGCCTTACTTGGACAGCTCGGTTAACAGCACGAGGTAGTAATTGATCCCCGGCGCGATGTTCGAGAGGCGCACCCGCTCGTTCAGGCCATGGCTGAAGTCTTCCGAATCCTTGCTGAAGGTCGGGCTCGCGCCGTAGCTGGGCACGCCGACATGGCGGTACCACATCGAATCCGAAGCGCCCGAAGCCTGCGAGGGGAACACCGGCACGCCCGGATAGGCCGCGCTCATCGCCTTGTTGACCGCACCCGTGAAGTCGGGCCGCATCGGCGAAGCGTCGGTCGCGACCGAACCTTCGGTCACGTCGGTGAACTTCGCCTGCGGAACGTTGGCGACGCTCTGCAGTTCGGCCATGATGTCGGCCGGCTTGTGGCCCGGGAAGATCCGGCAGTTGATGTTCGCCGTGGCGCGCTGAGGCAGCGCGTTGAGCGCATGGCCGCCGTTCACCATCGTCGCCACACAGGTCGTCCCGATCTTGCCGACATAGGCCGGGTTGGCGCGCAGGACCGCGATCGCCGCTTCGTCTTCCGGATTGGCGGCAAAGGCGCGCATCGCGGCGGCCAGCTTGGCATCGGGTTCGAACTGCGCGGCCTTTTCGAAATAGGCCTTGGTCAGCGGGCTGAGTTCCGGCTTGAAGTGGTAGGTCCCGATCCGTTCCAGTGCGACCGACAGCTCGGTAATCGCATTCTCCTGACGCGGAGCAGAGGAATGGCCGCCCGGATTGGTCACTTCGATCTGGAAGTCGGAATAGGTCTTTTCCGCGCCCTGCCAGGTCCAATAGAGCGGCTTGGCCGTGGCTTCGTCATAGGTGCCGCCGCCGCCGTCGATGTTGATCACCAGCTCCGCGCCCTTCAGCCGCTCGGCAATGATCGCGCCGGTTTCCATGGTGGTTTCCTCGTCACCTGAAAACTGGATGATGATCGTGCGCTTGGGCTTGTAACCCGAACGGCGCAGTTCGATCAGGGCCGAAGTGGCCATCGCCGCGTCGAACTTCATGTCGCTGGCCCCGCGGCCATAGAGGATCCCGTCCTCGACCACGGGGGTAAAGGGATCGCGGGTCCAGTCGGACGGCTTGGCCTCGACCACGTCCATGTGGCCCGAGATCACCAGCGGCTTGAGGCTGGGATCGCTGCCCGGCCAGGTCGCGATCAGGTAGGCCGTCTGCTTGAACGGCACGATTTCGACCTCGCTGTCCTTCCAGCCAGCCGCGACCAGTGCGCCCTTGACCACGCCGAGCGCCTGGTCGGTCTGGTTGCCCGGGCCGTTGACCGTGCGCAGCGCGATCAGTTGCTTCGACAGTTCGAGTGTCTGGGCTTCGGCTTCGGGATGCGACTTGGGCTTGGCCGGCTTGGCAATCAGCGGACTGCCGGCAAGGGCGCAGGCAATGGTGGTGGCAAGAACGAGTGTGGTGCGACGCATTGTTCGATTCTCCTTGTCGCGAAGGCCTAGCCAAGCTGGACCGAGATGTTGAGATCGTTTCTGCGAACGACGCCGAATATTGCCGCTTTGCGGCAGCGGGAACACAAATGCCCGGAGAATCCCGGATCGCTCAAAGGACTTTGTTAACCGCGAACGGGATAAGCGGCAGGCACCGGAACCGCGGGGCAGGCGTAATCGATGGTCACTATCAAGGCAGTGCGACGCACCGCCGTCCCTCCCGAACTGCGGGATTGGGCGGAAAGTCGGCTGCTCAACGCCCATATCCGAATCATCAAACCGATGGTGCTGGGTTCGCTGCTCAACGCGCTGCTGCTGATCGCCGTCCTGCGCAGCGAAATTCCCGCCTTCGCGCTGACCTTGTTCGGCGCCTACATGCTGGCCGCGTGCCTGCACCGGCTGTGGCTTGCCGAAGGCGTGGAGCGTGGCCGCCGCCAAAAGCGCGTTCACCGCATGGTGCAGAGCTTGCGGCTCAACTCGTGGTGGCTGGGTTTGAATTTCGCGGTCTTCATCGGCTGGTGGCTGCCCCATGTGTCTTCGGCTGGGCAGATCCTGCTGGCCGTCAGCGGGCTGGCCCAGATCGCGAGCGCCGCCTTCACCATTCGCACCTTGCCCGGCTCTGCCACCATCTACATCGCCTCGCAGGCCCTGGGCCTGGCGATCGGCCTCGCGCAACTGGGTTCTCCGGCGGCGGGCGGTGCAATCATCGTGCTGGTCTCGGCAAGCCTGCTGCTGATCCGCATGGCCTATTCCGCGCGCGAACTGTTCGTGACCCGCATTCTGTCTGACCGCGAGCTTTCCGCCAGCGCGCGGACGGTCAAGTTGCTCCTGAACGAATACGAGGAAAGCGGGTCTGACTGGCTGTTCGAACTCGACGCGGAGCATCGCCTGACCGGCGTGTCGCAGCGGTTTGCTCGCGCTGCCGGTGAGCATCCCGAGACGCTTGAGGGCCGCCTTTTCGCATCGCTGTTCGCTCCCGGTCCGGCGCGCGATACGATGGCGGATGCGCTCGCGCGGGGCCACCCCCTGCGCAATTGCGAGCTCGAAATCGACGGCACCGGTGACGGGGAGTCGCGCTGGTGGTCGATCAGCGGACGTCCCACGTTCGAGGGTACGGGCGACCGTGCAGCCTGGCGCGGGATCATTTCCGACGTCACAATGCAGCGCCAGGCCGAAAGCCGCGCGAACCGGATGGCCCACTTCGACACCCTGACGGGCCTGCCCAACCGCGCCTTGTTCGAACGCAGCCTGGCCAACCTGCTGGACACGCGCGAGGCGGGTGACCAGGTGGCGCTGCTGTTCGTCGACGTCGATCACTTCAAGACCATCAACGACATGCTCGGCCATCCGGTCGGCGATTCGTTCCTGCGCGACTTTGCCGATCGGCTTTCCAACTGCGTGCGCCATAGCGGCCTGGGCGGCACCCAGAACCTGGTTGCGCGGCTTGGCGGGGACGAGTTCGCCATCGTCGTAACCGGCGCCGATGCCTGCGATCATGCGGTGCGCCTGTCCGAACTGCTGCTGGTGACCATGGCCGAAACCGTGACGGTTGACGGCCACGAACTGACCAGCGGCGTCAGCATCGGCATCGCGCTGGCCCCGTTCCATGCCGAACTGCCGCAGCAGCTCCAGTCCTATGCCGACATCGCGCTGAATGCGGCCAAGTCCGCCGGGCGCGGCATTTGGGAGATGTTCGAGCCAGGCATGGACGCGCGCCTGCACGAGCGCCACGCGCTGGGCCGGGACCTGCGCCAGGCGGTCGGGCGGAGCGAGCTGCGCCTGTTCCTCCAGCCGCTGGTCGATGTCGAAAGCGAAGCCAAGACCGGTTACGAGGCGCTCTTGCGCTGGCAGCATCCCGAGCGCGGGCTGGTCCCGCCCGATACCTTCATCCCGATCGCCGAAGAGACCGGCCTGATCGTGGGGATTGGCGAATGGGTGATCCGCACCGCCTTTGCCGAAGCGGCCACCTGGGCCGGCGGCGAAACCATCGCCATCAACCTTTCGCCGGTTCAGATCGAAAGCCCCGGCTTGCTCCCGGTGATCGTCAGCGCCCTGGCCGAATCCGGGATCGACCCGGCCCGCGTCGAATTCGAAATCACCGAAGGCGTGCTGCTGAACAATACAGATGCCAACCTGGCCATGCTGAAGCAGCTGCAGAACCTGGGCGTAAAGATTGCGCTCGACGATTTCGGGACCGGCTACTCCTCGCTGAATTACCTGCTGACTTTCCCGTTCGACAAGATCAAGATCGACCGCAGTTTTGTTTCAGAGCTGGTGACGCGCGCGGAATCGGGCGCGATCGTGGCGGCGGTGATCGCGCTCGCCAACCAGCTCGGGATGTGCACCCTGGCCGAAGGCGTGGAGGAACCCGAACAGCTCGACCGGCTAAAGCAGCATGGCTGCCGCATGGTTCAGGGTTGGCTATTCGGCAAGGCGCTGCCTTCCGAAGACTATCATCCGCGCGGGCACGAGAACCCCGCTCAGGCCGCCAAGGCGCCGGCCATCCGCCTGCCCCGCCGGCGCAAGGCCCGGACCACGCAGACGTATTCAGGCCGCGCCCGGGCCTGATTCGGCGATTTCCGGCCCTGCCACGCCAATGAATTGGTTTGTGCTGCACTGGCGAGGAACCTGACCCTCTGATAGTTTTTCGCTTCGCGCGGGTTCGCTCCTGCGTGCCAATCCGGACTTTTCCGGACCAATAAGGATGGGCGATGAACTTTACGGCCAACAGCCTGCTGCTGTTCGGTGCGACCGGCGATCTGGCGCAGCGGATGCTGCTGCCATCGGTCTGCGCGCTCCATGCCGATGGTCTGGTGCCAGAGGATCTTTCGATCATCGGCACCGCCCGGCACGATTTCGACGATGGCGCCTATCGCAACTTCGCCCGTGCCGCCCTGGAAAAGTTTCTGCCCGCCGAACGGCGCGGCTCGATGGCCACATTCCTCAATCGGCTGCACTACCAGCCGCTCGACGCGAACGACACCGCGGGCTTTGCCGCCCTGGCGAAGAAGGTTGGCTCCACGGACAAGGGCCTGGCAATCTTCCTGTCGACCGCACCAAACCTGTTCGAGCCGACCATTGCCGGCCTGACTGCCAGCGGCCTGACGGGCGAGACCGTGCGGATCGGCCTTGAAAAGCCGCTCGGCACCTGCCTTGCGACCAGCCGTGAAATCAACGACGCAGTCGCCACCGCCTTCCCTGAAGAGCGCACCTTCCGGATCGACCACTACCTTGGCAAGGAAACGGTCCAGAACCTCCTCGCGCTGCGCTTCGCCAATATCCTGTTCGAGCCGCTGTGGAACGCGGCGCATATCGACCACGTCCAGATCACCGTGGCCGAAACGGTCGGGCTGGAAGGCCGCGTCGGCTTTTACGATGGTGCCGGGGCGCTGCGCGACATGGTGCAGAACCATATGTTGCAGCTCCTCGCCCTGGTCGCGATGGAGCCGCCGGCCAATTACAATGCCACCGCGATCCGCGACGAGAAGGTCAAGGTGCTGCGCGCCCTGCGCATGGTCAATCCGAACGAAACCGTGACCGGGCAGTACCGCGCCGGGGCGATTCAGGGCCAGCCGGTGCCGGGCTATGACGAGGAATTGGGCAAGCCGTCCGAGACAGAGACCTTCGTCGCGATCAAGGCCCATCTCGACAACTGGCGCTGGAAAGGCGTGCCGTTCTACCTGCGCACCGGCAAGCGCCTGCCCCAGCGCAAGACCGAGATCGTCGTCCAGTTCCGCCATGTGCCGCATTCGATCTTCGCCGGGCCCAATCGGAAGAATGCGGGGGCGCGCAACGTGCCCAACCGACTGGTGATCGGGATCCAGCCCGAAGAAAACATCACCCTGTCGCTGATGGCCAAGGTTCCCGGGCTCGACCGCGAAGGCATTCGCCTGCGCGAAGTACCGCTCGATATCGCGATGGCCGATGCCTTCGCCGGGCCGATGAAGCGCATCGCTTACGAACGCCTGCTGCTCGACCTGATCGAAGGCGATCAGACCCTGTTCGTGCGGCGCGACGAGGTGGAGGCGCAGTGGGAGTGGATCGATGCAATCCGCGCCAGTTGGGCAGAACACGGCGTCAGGCCGCAAGGTTACATGGCGGGCAGCTGGGGCCCTTCCTCCGCGATTGCCCTGACCGAACGTGACGGAGTGCATTGGCATGAGTAATCTCCATCCCGCCGTCGAGCGCGTCACGCAGCGGATCATCGAGAAGTCGAAGGCGAGCCGCCGGCGTTATCTCGATCTCATGGACGCCGAGGCCGAACGTTTCCCGAACCGCAATGCGCTATCGTGTTCGAATCTGGCGCACGGCTTTGCCGCCGCGCTGGAAGACAAGGGCGCGATCAAGAGCGGGCGCGGCGCGAACCTCGCCATCGTCACCGCCTACAACGACATGCTCTCGGCGCATCAGCCCTATTCTCGCTATCCCGAGGCGATGAAGCTCTATGCCCGCGAAGTCGGCGCGACCGCGCAGGTCGCGGGCGGCGTTCCGGCAATGTGCGACGGTGTGACCCAGGGCCAGCCGGGGATGGAGCTGTCACTGTTCAGCCGCGACGTGATTGCCATGTCGACCGGGATCGCGATGAGCCACGCGATGTTCGACGGGATGGCCCTGCTCGGCATCTGCGACAAGATCGTGCCTGGCCTCGTCATCGGCGCGCTGCGCTTTGGCTACCTGCCAGCGGTGTTCGTGCCTTCGGGGCCAATGCCTTCGGGCCTTGCCAACAAGGAAAAGCAGAAGGTCCGCCAGCTCTATGCCGAACGCAAGGCCACCCGCGCCGACCTGCTGGAAAGCGAAAGCGCGAGCTATCACTCGCCCGGCACCTGCACCTTCTATGGCACGGCCAATTCCAATCAGATGATGATGGAGCTGATGGGCCTGCACGTGCCCGGCTCTGCCTTCGTGCCGCCCAATACCCCGCTACGCAGCCAGCTGACGCGCAAGGCCCTCCACCGCCTCGCCGCAATCGGCCGCGAAGGGGGAGACTACCGCCCGATGGCGCAGGTGGTAGATGAAAAGGCGATCGTGAACGCCTGCGTCGGTCTGCTCGCCACCGGCGGATCGACCAACCATGCGATCCACTTGCCTGCCATGGCCCGCGCCGCCGGCGTGCAGCTTGACTGGCAGGACCTGGACGAGCTTTCCGCCGCCGTGCCGCTGATCGCGCGGGTCTATCCCAATGGCGCGGGCGACGTGAACCATTTCCACGCCGCCGGCGGGATGGGCTATGTCGTGCGCGAACTGCTGGATGCGGGGCTGGCGCATGAGGATGTCCTGACCATCGCCGAAGGCGGGATGCGCGCCTATGCCGACGAGCCGTTCCTTGACGGCGATACCCTGTCGTTCCGTCCTGCCCCTGCGCAAAGCGGCGATGACGAGATCCTCCGCCCCGTATCGGGCGCATTCATGCCCGATGGCGGGATGCGGCTGGTCCAGGGCAACCTTGGGCGCGGCACGTTCAAGACCAGCGCGGTCGACCCGGCGCGCTGGACGATCGAGGCCCCGGCCCGCGTGTTCGACAGCCAGGAAGCCGTGCAAGAGGCTTTCAAGGCGGGCGAACTCAACCGCGACGTGGTCGTGGTCGTACGCTTCCAGGGGCCGCGCGCCAACGGGATGCCAGAACTCCACAAGCTGACCCCTCCCCTCGGCGTGCTGCAGGACAAGGGCTTCAAGGTCGCGCTGGTCACCGACGGGCGCATGTCGGGCGCATCGGGCAAGGTGCCCGCCGCCATCCACGTTACCCCCGAGGCATTGGGCGACGGCCCCCTTTCGCTGGTCGAGGATGGCGACATTATCAAGCTGTGCGGCCACGACGGGACGCTGACGGTGAAGGCCGATCTGGCCGCCCGCCAGCCGGCCAGGGCCCCAACTGCCGAAATGGGCATGGGCCGCGAACTCTTCGCGATGCTGCGCCACTTTGCCGACGGGGCCGAGCGCGGCGGATCGGCCATGCTCGCGGAGGGCGGACTTTGAGCACCAACATCGTTACTGTCGACATCGGCGGCACCCACGCGCGCTTCGCCGTCGCCGAAATCGGTGCCGACGGCACCATCGCGCTGGGCGAACCGGCGACGCTCCACACCAGGGACCACGCCAGTTTCCAGACCGCCTGGGAAGACTTTGCGCGTCAGCAGGGCGGCACGCTGCCCCCGGCGGTCGCAATTGCCGTGGCGGGCCCGGTTGGCGGCGAGGTGATCCGCTTCACCAACAATCCCTGGATCATCCGTCCCGCGATGATCCCGGAAAAGCTGGGCGCGTCGCGCTACACCGTGGTCAATGATTTCGGCGCGGTCGGGCACGCGGTTGCTCGCGCCGGAGCACAGCATTTCACCCACCTGTCCGGCCCTGACGAGCCCTTGCCCGCAGAAGGCACGATCTCGATCATCGGCCCGGGGACCGGCCTTGGCGTCGCGCACATCTGGCGGGGCGGCGGCGATTACCGGGTCCAGGCCACCGAGGGCGGGCATATCGACTTTGCCCCGCTCGATACGATCGAGGATGCCCTGCTCGCCCGCCTGCGCCAGCGCTATCGGCGGGTTTCGGCCGAGCGCGTGGTTTCTGGCCCGGCAATCGTCGACATCTACGAAGCGCTTGCCGCGATGGAAGGCCGCGCGGTGCAACCGCTCGACGATCGTACCCTGTGGCAGATCGGTGCCTCGGGCGAAGACAGTCTGGCAGCCGCTGCGGTTGACCGGTTCTGCCTTTCGCTCGGCGCTGTCGCGGGTGACATCGCGCTGGCGCAGGGCGCGTCGGGCGTGGTGATCGCCGGCGGGCTTGGCCTGCGCATCAAGGACACCCTGATCCGTTCGGGCTTTGCCAGCCGCTTCACCGCCAAGGGGCGGTTCGAAGGGTTGATGGCGAGCCTGCCGGTCAAGCTCATCACCCATCCCCAGCCCGGCCTGCTGGGCGCAGCCGCCGCCTTTGCCAAGGAGCATCTCGCGTGAGTCCGCAACCCGTAAGCCCCATCGAAAAGATCATGCGGACCGCCCCGGTCATCCCGGTGCTGGTCATCGACGAAGTTGCCCACGCCGCCCCGATTGCCGAGGCGCTGGTCAAAGGTGGCCTGACGGTGCTGGAAGTCACCTTGCGCACCTCGACCGCGCTCGAAGTGATCCGCGAGATGAAGCAGGTGCCCGGCGCAATTGTCGGGGCCGGCACGGTGCTCAACGAGTTCGCGCTCGACGATGCGCTCAAGGCGGGCAGCGAGTTCATCGTTTCTCCGGGCCTGACCGAAAGCCTTGCCAAGGCGGCGATTGCGGCCGATGTGCCGTTCCTGCCCGGCACGGCAACCTCGTCGGACATCATGCGCGGGCTCGACCTGGGCCTTGACCGGTTCAAGTTCTTCCCGGCCGAGGCCAATGGCGGGATCCCCGCGCTCAAGGCCATCGCCGCGCCTTTCGCCTCGGTGCGCTTCTGCCCCACCGGCGGCATTACCGCCGCGACCGCGCCGGATTGGCTGGCGCTGGACAGCGTCTTGTGCTGTGGTGGAAGCTGGATTGTTCCCCGCGGAACGCCCGACCTTGCCGCCATCGAGGCGGCGGCGGCGGCCGCAACGAAGCTGGGCGCTTGACCCGGCGCGGAATGGTCCGGGGAACGGGCGCCTGCATCGTGTCAGGAGACCTTGCATGAGCATCGCCAACGAGCTCGACGAGCGCCTGCAGGAACTGCACGCGCGCACGGCGGAAACCCCGCTGTTCAATCCCGTGTTCCAGCTCAGTCTTGAGCTGTCCCGCCGCCTTGAGCGCGGCGAGCTTTCGCTGGACGACATTTCCTCGCTGGTCGCCGAACTCGAATGTGAAGGACTGATGGCCCGTGCGCACCGGCTGGACCGGCTGGTCGCGCCGGTCGATCCGGCAGCCAACGACGCGGCCCTGGCGGATCTTGCCAAGCCCAAAGGGGCCAAGGCCGGCAGTTTCGCTGCCTTCGCCGCCAAGTGGCGAAGGCCGCTGGTCCACGTGGTCTTCACCGCACACCCGACCTTCCTGTTGACGGGGCGGCAGACCGAGGCCGTGGCCGCAGCGGCTTCGTCGGGCGATGTTGTCGCGGCCACGACCTGCGTTGCCCCGCACGATCGCGATACGATTACGCTCGATAGCGAACACGCCGCCGCCATGGCCGCAATCGCCCGCGCCCAGACCGCGCGCGACCGGATCAACCGCACCCTGTTCGCCTCGGCCCGCGCGAAGTGGCCGAATGAATGGCGCAAGCTGGCCCCGCTGCCACTGCGCTTTGCCAGCTGGGTCGGTTACGACATGGACGGGCGCACCGACATCTCGTGGTCGACTTCGCTGCGCTACCGCCTGTCCGAAAAGGCCGAGCGGCTCAGCACCTATGCCGCAATGCTGGACAAGGCCGCGCCCGAGGTTGCCGCGCGGCTGCGCCGGGCGGCGGACCTGGCCGAAACCATGGCCGCGCGCTTTGCCGCCGATCTGTCCGCTCCGGCAGACCTTTCCGCCGCCGCCAACGCGCTCACCGCCGATCACCCGGACAAGCTGACCAGCCTGTCTGGCGTGATCACCGAGCTGGAACAGGACGCCGCCCGCGCCGACGATGACGTGGCCGAAACCCTGCTGGTCGCCACGGCCGCGATGCGCGCCGACGGCCTCGGCATGGGCTGGATCCATTTCCGGGTGAACAGTTCGCAGCTCCAGAACGCGATCCGCCGCCGGATCGACCCCACCGGCAAGCTTGACCTGGGTAGCCAGGCGGCGCTGGTCAGGATGCGCGAACTGCTGGCCGAGGCGCGCCCGCTGCGTTCGAACTTCGCGGCGCTGGCAATCGAGAACTCCACCGCCGTGCGCCAGTTCCTGGCGATGGCGCAGATCCTGGGCCACATCGATGCCGACGCGCCGATCCGGATGCTGGTGGCCGAATGCGAACAGCCGACTACCGTGCTCGCCGCGCTCTATTTCGCGCGGCTGTTCGGGATTGCCGACAAGGTCGATGTCTCGCCGCTGTTCGAAACCGAAAGCGCGCTGGAACACGGCGGGCGCTTCCTTGACGCGCTGCTCGCCGAAGAGGCCTACCGCGACTATGCGCGCGGGCGTGGGCGGGTGGCGATCCAGACCGGCTTTTCCGATGCAGGCCGCTTTGTCGGCCAGATCCCCGCCGCGCTGGCAATCGAACGCCTGCAGGGCCGCCTTTCCGAGGCGATGGTCAGCAACGGGCTGACCGACGTTTCGGCGCTGATTTTCAACACCCACGGCGAATCGATGGGGCGCGGCGCGCATCCTTCCTCGATTGCCGACCGGATCGAGTGGCCGCTTTCGCCCTGGGCACGCCGGCGCTTTGCCCGCGCCGGGCTGAAGCTGGAGCCGGAAGTCAGCTTCCAGGGCGGCGACGGCTACCTGTTCTTCGGCACGGACGAGCTTGCGCTCGCCACCCTGACCCGTTTTGCCGAAAACGCGCCCACCGAAACCGATCCCGATGCGCCGACCGATCCGTTCTATCGCCGCACCGACCTTTCGCTCGATTTCTACCGCGCGATCCGGCGCGTGCAGCAGGGTTACCTGGCGAGCCGCACCTATCCCCGCGCGGTGACCGCCTTTGGCCTCGGGATGCTCAACGATACCGGCAGCCGCAAATCGCGCCGCCAGAGCGACCTTGCCGCCGACCGCGAGATGAGCCTGCGCCAGATCCGCGCGATCCCGCACAACGCGGTGCTTCAGCAACTCGGCTATCCGGTCAACGTGATCGCCGGGTTCGGCACTGCCGCCGAGGGCAATTACGAAGCCATTGCCGCCCTACTGCGCGAATCTTCGCGCGGTCGGCAACTGGTTCGGCTTGTGCGCGCGGCCAATGCGCTGGCCTCGATCAAGACGGTCGCGGCCTTTGGCGAGCTGTTCAATTCGGCCTACTGGTCAAGCCGGCCCTATCGCGGCGATGAAAACCACATCGCCGATGCCTGCCTGGCACTGGCGGAATATCTCACCACGGACGATCGCACCGGCGTGTTCCGCCGCCTTGCCTCGCGCCTGCGCGTCGATGCGCTGAAGCTGCACCGCCTGCTTGCCCTGATCCCCGACGAGGCCCCGCTGGACGACCGCGAACACACCCGCCGGATGCTCGGCATCCTGCAGGCGTTGCGACTGGCCTTGATGCAGCACATGTTCCTGCGCGCGGTATCGGTCCCGGCCTTCAGCCGCGCCAACGACATTGCCCGCGAAGACGTGCTGGAGATGGTCTTCACCCTGCGTATCGACGAGGCCCTGGCCCAGCTGCGCCGCGCCTTCCCGACCAGCTTCCCCGGGATTGGCGACTTCTCGGTAAACGAGCCGAGCGATTACCCCGACGGGGCGGCGATCGGGTACGAGGCGATCCACCGCGACTTCATCGACCCGATCGAAAACGCCCACGCACTGTCGCTGCGCATCACCACCGCGATTGCCAACGTGTTCGGCGCGCACGGCTGAGGGTAAAGGTCAGGGCGCCCGCCACTCAGCGATGCGCGGGCCGTGGTTCAGCCAGCTGACCACCACGTCGGCCGCGAGCAGGCCCAGCCGCGCTTTCCACGAACGCCAGCGCGAATAGTCCTGCGGCCCCGCCGGGACCGATCCTGCGCGCGCCGGTTCCAGCAGCCGCGCCTCGAAATCGGCGATCAGGTCGGCATCGCGGATCGTCGCAACATATTCCGCATTGGCGCGGTGGCTGACGAAATCGAAATTCGACGATCCCACCACCAGCGCTTCGCCATCGACCAGCGCGGCCTTCACGTGGGTCATCTCTTCCATCAGCCGGATTTCGAGGCCGGAATGCTGCGCCACGCCCATCAGGTAATCCCGGATCACCGGCTTGTTGTTGGGCCGGGGGGTATAGAGCCGCACGGGCACGCCGCGCCGCGCCGCCGATGCCATTGCGTCGATGAAGGGAAAGGTCGGATAGGCGCTGACCACCTCGATCGAACGCGTCGCATTGGCGAACAGGCTCAGCAGGCTGGCGAAGTGGCCTTCGTTGCTGCTGCCATCGACGCTGAACAGGCTCACGCCCGCGATCTCGGCCGCGCTCGATGCCGTCTCCCCCCGCCAGTCGCGCTCGAACTCGCCCGCCAGCCAGTTCGCGATCCCGGCGTGGTCGATCCGCAGCATCATGTCGTGCCAGGCAAAGTTGTGGTCGGAAAAATTGATCCCGCCGATCCACAGGACATCGTCCATCACCAGCAGCTTCTTGTGATTGCGCAGGGCGTAGCGCAGCGGATTGCGCCCGACCGGATTGGTGATGCGCAGCGCCGCGCCCGAAGCCTCGATCGCATCGAACATCGCCCAGGTGGCCGCCGCTTCCGCCTGCAGCTGCGGCGCGCGCGAGAGGGCGAGGAACGTGTCGTTGATCACGTGGCAGGTATAGTCATCGACCAGCACGCGCCGGTCTGCCGCCGGGCTGGCACAGATCGCGGACGCAACCTGGCTACCCGCCGCGTCGCCCTCGAAAGTCATCGCCTGGATCAACACGCGCCGCCGCGCCGCGGCAATATCCTGTGCCGCGCACGCCCAGAATGCCTTCGAGCCGACCAGCAGCTCGAAGCCCGGACGGTGTTGCACGGCGGGTTCAGTTAGAGGCAATGTGAGATCGCTCATGCGCGGGGGCCTTGCCAGCGCCAGATGACGATGGCAAGGCGCGCGCCGGTCGCCAGGAGGAGTGGTGAATGCACGGAGTGACCCAACCGGCGACCGTGCTCGGCCGCCCGATCCGCGTCTTGCTGATGCTCACCTCGCTGCATGGCGGCGGGGCCGAACGCGTTGCGGTGCACCTCCTCAACCAGCTCGACCCCAAGCGGTTCGACGTGCGGATGGGCCTGCTGCGCAAGGCCGGACCCTATCTTGAGCACGTCGAGGACATGGACCGGCTGCTGGTTGCCCCCGATGGCGAAGAGCATTTCAATTACGACGGTCCGAACAGCGCCCAGTACGCGCCGGGCAAGCTGATCGGCAGCGCGGTGCGCGCGCCGCTGGCCTTTCGTCGGATGGTCAAGGAAGCGCGACCGGACGTTGCCATGAGTTTCCTCAAGGGCACCAACCTGCTGGCCTGGCTGGCGCTGATGGGCCTGGGCGAGGAACGCCCGCGCTGGATCGCGCGCGAAGGCAACAACGTGCTCGCCGTCGTCGAGGAAGAAGCCCCCAACCCCCTGATCAAGCGCACGTCATTGCGCCTGACCCGCAGGGCGTACCGCCGCGCCGATGCCGTGCTCGCCAATTCGAGCGACATGGCCGAAGGGCTGGTCAGGGACCTTGAGCTTGATCCCGCAAAGATGCGGATGATCAACAACCCGATTGACCTTGCCGGGATTGCCGCGGCCAAGGATGAGCCGATCCCCGGCGCGCCGGCCCGGCCCTATATCCTCACGGCGGGGCGGCTCGAATACCAGAAGGGCCACGAAGTCCTGATCCGCGCCTTTGCCGCCAGCGGCGTCTGGCGCACCCATGCGCTGGTGATCCTGGGCAAGGGCAGCCGCCTTGGCGAACTTCACCGGCTGGCCGCCCAGCTTGGCATCGGCGAATATGTTCGCTTTATCGGCTTCGTCGGCAATCCCTATGCCTGGATGGCGCGCGCCGATCTGTTCGTGCTGCCCAGCCGCTGGGAAGGCTTTCCAACGGTTGCGGCCGAAGCCCTGGCCTGCGGTGCCCCGCTGCTGATGACCGATTGCAGCTTTGGCCCGCGTGACGTGATCGAGCCGGGCGTCAGCGGCGAACTTGTGCCGGTCGACAACGAAATCGCGCTTTCGGCTGCGATTGCCCAGCTGATTGCCGATCCCGAACGCCGCGCCCGGATGCGCACGGCGGGGCTCAAGCGGGTCAAGCGCTTTGCGGTCGACGCGATGGTCGACAACTACGCGCGCCTGTTCGCGGAAATGGCCCCGGAACGCGTAGCCGCCGACTAGGCGCCGCGACGGCGTTAACCTTTTCGCGCTAGGCAGTCCCGCAGCGGAACGCCGTCTGGGCCGGGCTGGCATTTGCGGCAGGCCTCGGCAATGATCCGCTTGCGAAATACCTGCGCGAGGGATTCGATGCGCCTGAAATTCAACCCTGCCGTGGCCCTGCTCTGCGCCTTCGCCGCGCTGTGTCTGGCCGCTGGCGGGCTGCTGCTGCGTCACGGGGATGCCCAGGCGACTGCCCTGCCGCCCGATGCCGGCCCGGCCTTTGCCAAGGCCGAACCCGCCCCCGCGCCCGCCCCCAAGGCGCCGCCCGCCCCGCCCAGGGACGAACGCTTCGTGATCAAGCGGATTCTGCCGATCAGCGGGCCGATCAGGTATGGCGAATGGCATTGGGACGACAAGGACGTACCGGCCGGCCCGATCGTGATCACGGTCGATCTCGATGCCCGGGTGCTTTCGGTTTTCCAGGGCGGCTATGAAATCGGCGCCACCGCGGTCTTGCTCGGCACGACCGAAAAGCCGACCCCGCTGGGCGTGTTCCCGATCAAGTGGAAGAAGAAGGAACACTATTCCTCCACATACGACAACGCGCCGATGCCCTATACGATGCGCCTGACGGACGACGGCGTGTCGATTCACGGCACCAAGGTTGAACGGGGTTATGCCAGCCACGGCTGCGTCGGCGTGCCCAACGATTTCGCGGCCAAGGTGTTCGCGATCACCCCGGTCGGCACCAAGGTCTACATCACGCGCGGCAAGATGGTGGGCAAGGGCGATTCGCTCATCTGAGGATTGACCGGCGGTAGCTTCGCTTCCAGCATGGCGCAAAGCCAATGGGAGAAGTGACAATGACCGCTACCGCCGCCTGGGGTGCCACCGCCCCCACATCGGGCATGGCCCCGCTCAGCATCGACCGGCGCGAGCTGCGCGACGAGGATGTGGCGATCGACATCGCCTATTGCGGGGTATGCCATTCCGACTTGCATTCGGCGCGCAACGACTGGGGCCGCACCCGCTATCCCTTCGTGCCGGGCCACGAAATCGTCGGCACGGTCCGCGCGGTCGGCAAGGGGGTGACCAAGTTCGCCCCCGGTGACCGGGTGGCAATCGGCACCGTGGTCGATTCCTGCCGCAAGTGCGATGCCTGCGAAGACGGCGAGGAAAACTATTGCCGCGAAGGCATGGTCGGCACCTACAACGGCAAGGACCGGATCGACGGCAGCACGACCTATGGCGGCTATTCGGCCAGCATCGTCGTGGCCGAGCCGTTTGTCCTGCGCCTGCCCGAAAGCCTCGACATGGCGGCCGCCGCGCCGCTGCTGTGCGCCGGGATCACCACGTACAGCCCGCTGAAGAACTGGAACGTCGGGCCGGGCACCAAGGTCGGCGTGATCGGGCTCGGCGGCCTTGGCCACATGGGCGTGAAATTTGCGAAGGCGCTCGGCGCGGAAGTGACGATGATCACCACCTCGCCAGCGAAGGGCGCGGACGCCCGAAAGCTCGGCGCGGATCACGTGCTGGTTTCGACCGATATGGCCGCGATGAAGGCCGCGACCCGCAGCTTCGACTTCCTGCTCGATACGATCCCCGTGCCGCACGACATCGCGCCCTACCTGCTGCTGCTCGACCGGCAGGGCACGCTGTGCATCGTCGGCATGATCGACATGATGCCGACCTTCCACTCAGGTCTGCTGCTGGGCAACCAGCGCGCGGTCGCCGGATCGGGCGTGGGCGGCATCGCCCAGACCCAGGAAATGCTCGACTTCTGCGCCGAACGCCAAGTCCTCCCCGAAATCGAGCTGATCCGCATGGACGAGATCAACCACGCCTTCGAACGCATGGAGAAGGCCGATGTCAAATACCGCTTCGTAATTGATATGGGGACGCTGGCATGACGCACGAAATCGATGTCTTCTGGTCGTTCCGTTCGCCCTACTCCTATCTGGTCGTGCCGCGCCTGATCGAGCTGGAGCGCGATTGGGACGCGCAGGTGAACATGCGGCCGGTGCTGCCGATCGCGGTGCGCCAGCCCGATTTCTTTGCCAATGCCGATCCGCTCTGGACCACCTACCTGATGCGCGACTGCGTGCGCAGCGCCGAGTTCGCGGGCATGACCCTGCGTTGGCCTCGCCCCGATCCGGTGGTGATGGACTTTGCCACCCGCACCTATCCCAAGGAGCAGCCCTATATCCATCGCCTGACGCGCCTGGGCCAGCTGGCGGCCGAGCGCGGGCGTGCCCTGCCCCTGCTGCGCGCGATCAGCCACATGATCTGGTCAGGCGAAACCGACGCCTGGCACGAGGGCGATCACCTCGCCCGGGCTGCCGCCAGCGCGGGCTGCGATCTTGCGGAAATGGACGCGGTGGTCAGTGCCGAAGCCGACCGGCTCGATGCCGCGATCAAGCAGAACGAGGCGGACCAGCGCGCGGGCGGCCACTATGGCGTACCCTTGATGGTCTATGACGGCGAACCGTTCTTCGGGCAGGACCGCTATGACCAGTTGCTGTGGCGTATGCAGCAGAAGGGCATGGCGCGGCGCTAGCTGCGGCGCTGCGGCGCTTTCATGAAGCTCCACCCGCCGGGCAGGCCGCGCGCCACCAGCCTGCCAATCGAGGCCGGTTGGCGCGCCACCAGCGCATCGAACAGCCGCGCCACGGCGCTGCCGCGCGGGGCTTCGCCATCGAGTTCGGTGACGATCCGGGTCAGCACCCGCAATGCCACCGCGCGCGGCGCCTGCGGGCGATAGATCAGCCCCATCGGTTCGCGTTCCACCCGTTCGGCCCATTCGCGCGCGGCCGCCCAGTCGAGCGCCGCATCGGCATCAGCCAGGTGCGCAGCGCTTTGCGCGATGGCCGGTACGTCGAGCCAATCCGCCCCGGCCATGGCCTTGCGGATCCGGGCGCGATCGAACCGGTCATTGGCATTGGAAGGATCGTCCACCGCCTCAAACCCCGCCGCCGCGACCACTTCGGCCAGCTCGCTGCGCCGCCAGCCCAGCAGCGGGCGCAGCAGCGGCAGCCGGGTTCCGGGCACCGGCCCACGCGCGCGCACACCTGCAAGGCCCGCCACGCCGCTCGCGCGGTTGAGCCGCAGCAGCAGGGTTTCGGCCTGATCGTCGGCATGGTGGGCACTGGCCAGCGCGCCCAGCCCCTCGCGCTCCATCCACGCGGCCAAGGCGGCATAGCGCGCCGCACGCGCCTCTGACTGAAGATTACCCTGGGCCACGGTCACGCCAAGCACTTGGTGCGGCACGCCCAGTTCAGCGCAGACACGCCCCACCATCGCCGCCTCGTCAGCACTTTCCGGACGCAGGCCATGATCGACTGTCGCGGCGGCAATCCGCCCTTCCAGCGCTCGGTGCGCGAGCAGCAAAAGCGCAAGACTGTCGGGGCCGCCTGATACCGCCAGCCCAAGCGGCCCCGCGCCCCGGCCTTCGGGCCAGAGCGCAGCCAGATCGGCGCTGAAACGCTCGATCAGATCGCGGCGCGGCTGCCGGTCAATTGCACTTCACCTTGCCGAGCAAGCCATCGTACTGGCTGCGCAGGCGGCCCTGGGCAATCGCCGGATATTCATCGACGAACTGCGCCAGCGCGATACAGGCCCGATTATTGTCCTTTTTGCGCACCATCGCTTCGGCGAGGTACAACAGGCTGTCGGGCGCGCGCTCACCCGCCTTGTCGGCCTTGTAGTTCTGGTAGAACCAGCTCCCGGCCTCGTCGAAGTTGCCCTCGTCGAGGTAGGCCCGGCCCAGCAAGTTGCGGGCATAGCTTGCCCGGCTATGCTTGGGGTACTTCTGGAGGAACAGCTTCAGCTGCTGCTCCGCCTCGGGGTAGAACTTGGCATCCCACAGGCGGAAGCCATAGGTGTATTCGTCTTCGCCCGGATCGTTCGTCTGCGGCTTTTCGATTTTCTGCACGGCGGCAACGCGCTGCGGAGACGGAGCGGTTGCAGCGGGCTTGGAAGCCGTCGCCGCGGGCTTGGTGGTCGCGGGCGTCGGCGCGCTCTGAGCCGGCTTGGTCACCGTGACCGTGCTGGCCGGAGCCGTGTTCGCCGGGGCCAGGCTGGTCGGCGCGGGATCGGTCAGGGTCTGCTGCGGCGGCGGAGCGGCGGCGGCCTCAAGCGTGGCGACGCGCGCTTCCAGCTTGTTGATCTTGTTGGTGTTCTCTTCCTGCTGCGCGGTCAGCTTCTGGACCTGACTTTCGAGCGCGTCCATCCGGGTCAGAATGTCGGTCACCGCGCTTGCGGCCGGCGTTCCGACCGGCGCCGTGGCCGCAGTGCTGGGCTGGACCTGCGGGGCGAAATACTTGCCGTCGCCGCCGGGGAAAACCTGCCGCTGCAGCGCCGCGACTTCGGCTTCAAGCTTGCGCAGCCGGGCCTCTACCGCCTTGTCGACCGTTGCCGTCTGCGCCATCGCCGGCGCGGCCAGAGCCAGCACCATCGTTACGAAGATCGGGCGCCGGGCCCGGATAAGCTTGGTCATCATCGCCATTTTCGCCTGAATTCACTCAGCCTGTTGTTCGCTTCCACCCGTCACGCCGCCTGTTCGGTTTGATCCAAACCCGGCGTGAACAGGGTTTCGTCCTGCTTAACCATGTCGATGCAGAACTGTCGAGCGCGTCGAATTGCTTATTCGCAGCCTAAGTGGCTGCCGGTGCCGGAGTGGAAGCCGCCACGCTTGGTGTCGGTTGCGGAGCCGCCGGGGCCGGACCTGCTTCCTGGACCGCGGGCGCGCTATGTTGCTGCTTGCGGACCGGCCGCGGCGCTGCCGTCGGCACTGCGGTGCTGGCAGTAACGGGGCTGGTACCGGCCGCCGGTTCGGAGACCCCGCCCGTCGCGGCGCGCGCCAGCAGGGCGGCGGCGGTAACCGGCACGCCCTTCATGGTCTGCTGCTTGTCGGCAAGCTTGGGCACCGGCTGGCCACCGATCGTAATCGCCAGCGCCTGCGGCCGGGCCGTATCCAGCCTGACATCGCCAACCGTGACGGGCACGGTATAGCTCTCGCCCAGGGCCAGTTCCTTTTGCAGCAACTGGGTGCCGTCCCCATCGTAGAACTTGACCCAGACCCCGTCGGTTTCGGCGGTGAAGACCACCGGCCCGCCAGTCGGCACCGGGGCCGGAGCCGGTGCCGGGGTGACGGTGCCCGCCGGAGCAGCGGTTTCGGCCGGCAGGATCGAAGGCAATTGCCCGCCGGGGGCATAATAGCTGCGCCAGAAGGCAAACCCGGCGACGATCACCACCAGCGCACCCAGCGCCGCCAGCCAGGCGAAGCGCGCGGAGGGCACGCGGGCTGGATCGCCAGGCTCGAACGAAGGGATCGTGCGGCGTTCAAGCTCGGGCTCGATCGCGGCGAGCTCGCGCCGGACGTCTTCGACGATCGCCTTGTCGTCGAGGCCCAGCGCCTTGGCATAAGAGCGCGAAAAGCCAACCGCATAGGTCCGCGCGGGCAAGACGCCGAAATCCCCGGCCTCGATCGCGGCGAGATGGCGTTCGGGAATTTTGGTGCGGGCGGCAATCGCTGCCCGGGTCAGCCCCGTGGCTTCGCGCGCGCGGGCAAGCCTTGCACCGACGTTATCCAGGGGAAGCTCAGCCTCCCCCTCAAATTCTTGCGACATTACGACCCCGTCCAGCCAGACCTTGGCGCGGGAACATCGCGTCTAAACCAATTAAGTCAACGGGAATCCCCGTGGTTCAACCGCCCGCCACGGCAAACCGGGCGTAATTCATGATGGGCCGGGTTCGTGGCCGCCCGCAGCGGCCCGACCGGCTTCATGCTATCAACCGATCAGTCGCAATCGATCCCGCGCTCAAGCGCCCATGCGGTCAGTGCTTCACGCAGGTTTGGCGGCGGCGAAAGCAGCCAGCCGTTCATCGCCTCGCCGATTTCAGCCAGGTCGACCTTGCGCACCAGTTCCTTGATCGGACCGACCGACGCCGGGGTGATCGACAGGCGGTGAATGCCGATGCCGAGCAGGGCCAGCGCCTCGAGCCGCCGACCGCCCATTTCACCGCAGACCGTGACGTCGACGTTGTGACCGGCGACGCCCTGCAGCACCCGGCGGATGAAGCGGAGGATCGCGGGCGACAGCCAGTCGTAACGCTCGGCCAGCTTGGCGTGGCTGCGATCCGCCGCGAACAGGAACTGGGTGAGGTCGTTTGTGCCGATCGAAAGGAACGAGAGTTGCGGGGCAATGATGTCGAGTTGCTCGGCCAGTGCGGGCACTTCCAGCATCACCCCGTAACGAATGGCCTCGGGCAGCAGCTTTTTCTGCTGCTTGAGGAACCGCAGCTGCCCGTCGAACACGGCGCGGGCAGCATCGAATTCCCACGGCTCGGAGACCATCGGGAACATCACGTTGAGCGTCCGCCCCGCCGTCGCTTCAAGCAGCGCACGCGCCTGGACCTTGAGCAGCCCATCGCGTTCCAGCGCCACGCGCAGCGCGCGCCAGCCCATCGCCGGGTTCTCTTCGATCTCGCCATCGTTGTGGCGCAGGTACGGCAGCACCTTGTCGCCACCGATGTCGACCGTGCGGAACACCACCGGCTTGTCACCGGCCGCGTCTAGCACGTCGCGGTAGAGCCTGGTCTGGCGCTCGCGCGCGGGCAGCGTTGCGGAAACCAGGAACTGGAATTCGGTTCGGAACAGGCCCACCCCGTCGGCCCCGGTGAGCGCCAGGTTGGGCATATCGTCGCGCAGGCCAGCGTTCATCATCACCTTGATGCGGGTGCCATCGCGGGTGAACGGCTCGACATCGCGCAGCGCGGCGTAGGCGGCCTGGCGTTCCTTGTTCTTGGCAAAGCGCGCTTCAAAGGCTTCGGCTACGGCCGGCAGCGGGCGGACGGTGACGATCCCCTGATCGCCGTCGAGGAGCAGCGGATCGCCTTCGCGCACCGTCGCGCGCAGGCCCCGCACGCGGCCCAGCACCGGAATGCCCATGGCCCGCGCCACGATTACCACGTGGGCGGTGAGCGAGCCTTCTTCCAGCACCACGCCCTTGAGGCGGCGCTTGTCGTATTCCAGCAGTTCGGCGGGGCCAAGGTTGCGCGCGATCAGGATCGAATCCTGCCTCAGGCCCATGCTGGCCGCCGTGCCCATCTGGCCCGAAACGATCCGCAGCAACCGGTTCGACAGGTCTTCCAGATCGTGCATCCGGTCCGCCAACAGCGGATCGTCGATCTGGCGCATGCGCATGCGGGTGCGCTGCTGGACGCGTTCGATCGCCGCCTCGGCGGTAAGCCCGCTATCGATCGCTTCGATGATGCGGCGGCTCCAGCCTTCATCGTAAGCGAACATCTTGTAGGTCTCGAGCACTTCCTCGTGCTCGCCGCCGACCCCGAATTCGGCCTGCGCAGCCATCTTTTCGATCTGCTCGCGCATCTTGTCGAAGGCGAGGTAGACGCGCTGCAGTTCAGCGTCGCGATCCTCGGCCATGACGTGTTCGATGGTGATGCGCGGCTGGTGGAAGACCGTGACACCGGCAGCCAGCCCCTTGACCAGCGACTGGCCGGTCAGGCGCTGCGGCCCGGTCATCTCGGGCGAAAGCGCGGCGGCGGCTTCCTCGTCGACCAGATCGGCATTGGCGATCAGTTCCGACAGCACCATCGCCACAGTCTGCAGCGCTTCGATTTCGACTTCCTCGTAACGGCGCGGGTCGGCGTGCTGGACGCACAGCACACCCACGGCGCGCTCGCGCCGCACGATCGGCACACCGGCAAAGGAATGATACTTTTCTTCGCCGGTTTCAGGACGGAACGAAAAGTCGGGATGCGCGGCCGCTTCGGCGAGGTTCAGGGTTTCGTTGCCCTGCGCGATGGTCCCGACCAGGCCTTCGCCAATCGCCATTCGGGTTACGTGAACGGCTTCCTGCGCCAGCCCCTTGGTGGCAAACAGTTCGAGCATGCCTTCGCGCAGCAGGTAGATCGAGCAGACTTCGCTGTTCAGACCCTCCGCTATCACATCGACGACGGTGTTCAGCTTGGCCTGGGCATGACTGCGCGACGCCATCACGTCGTGCAGGCTTG
>NZ_JAYSBK010000036.1:0-28721 GCF_041915465.1 Novosphingobium sp.
TTGCGAGCAGCATTGGGCGAAGTTCTCGATTGTTACCCAGAGGTGCCGCCGGCGTGGTAATTGTGTCACGCTTTGCTGCACTTGCGTGACGAAATGTCGTGTTCCGCTTGACGGTTGCGGGCAACGGAAACAGTCTCCCATCCTGCACTACATGATACAGGGGTTTTGCATGCGTTCTGCCACCCGCCGGGCCGCTTTTGCGGCGCTTTTCACCACCACCGCGCTGATCTCGACGACGGCCTTTGCGCAGGAAGCGCAGGCTCCGGAAGAGGAAGACAGCAACGTCATCGTCGTGACCGCGCAAAAGCGCAGCGAAAACCTGCAGAACGTGCCGATCTCGATCCAGGCGCTGGGCACCAAGAAGCTCGACGAACTCAATATCTCGAACTTCTCGTCCTATTCGCAGCAGTTGCCCTCGGTCTCGGCGCAGTCGGGCGGCACGCCGGGCACGAACGTGATCTACATGCGCGGCGTCGCCTCGGGCGGTGACGGCAACCACTCGGGCTCACTGCCTTCGGTCGGCGTCTATCTGGATGAACAGCCGGTAACCACGATCGGCGGCAACCTGGACGTCCACGTCTACGACATCGCCCGCATCGAAAGCCTCTCGGGTCCGCAGGGCACGCTCTATGGCGCCTCGTCGGAAGCCGGCACGATCCGCATCATCACCAACAAGCCTTCGACTGCCGGGTTCGAAGGCCGCGTCGATGGCGAGATCAACACCGTCCACAAGGGCGGCGTCGGCGGCAAGCTGGAAGGCATGGTCAACATGCCGCTGTCCGAAACTGCGGCCCTGCGCGTGGTTGGCTTCTGGCAGCGCGATGCCGGTTACATCGACAACGTTCCCGGCACCCGCACCTTCTGCGGCACCACGCTCTATGACGGCGATGGCAACGTCACCGGCTGCCTCAAGGACGGGATCTCGGTCAACAACGCGGCCCTCGTCAAGAAGGATGCGAACTACACTGAAACCTATGGTGGCCGTGCCGCGCTGAAGGTCGATCTTGATGACAGCTGGACCGTGACCCCCGCGGTCATGTACCAGGAAACCAAGAGCCACGGGAACTACGGCTACGATCCGACCGTGGGCGACCTGCAGTACCAGCACTTCTATCCGGATTTCCGCAACGACAAGTTCGTCCAGGCGGCGCTGACCATCGAGGGCAAGGTCGGCAACTGGGACGTCACCTATGCGGGCGCCTATCTCGATCGCAAGACCTACTCGGAAAGCGATTATACCGACTACGCCGAAGCCTATGACAGCTACTACGAAAGCGTCGGGGGCCTCGCCTATTACTTCGCCTACCAGGATGCCTCGGGCAACACGATCGATCCGCGCCAGAAGGTGCTCGGCAGCGACCACTTCAAAAAGATGAGCCACGAACTGCGCGTCTCTTCGCCGCAGGACGGCCCGGTGCGCTTCGTCGGTGGCCTGTTCTATCAGCGCCAGTCGAACGAGATTCACCAGGATTACCAGATCCCCGGCCTTGGCCCGAATCTCTCGGTCAATGGATCGCCCGGCACGCTCTGGCTGACCCAGCAGGAACGCGTCGACAAGGACTATGCCGCGTTCGGTGAAATGAGCGTGGACCTGACCGACAAGCTGACCTTCACCGTCGGCGGGCGCGCGTTCAAGTATGACAACTCGCTGATCGGGTTCTTCGGTTTCGGCCGCAACCCGGGCGACAATTATACCGACACCCCGTATAACGGCGCATGGAGCTCCAAGACGGGTGTGATCCAGTGCTTCACCAGCACGGGCGCGCGGCTTACCGATGTAAAGGGCACGCCTGGCATTGTTTTGGCCAGCCCCGCCGTCGCTGGCAGCCCGTGCACCAACCTGGGTGTGTGGGAGAACGGCAAGGCCGTACCGACCCGCGCCAAGGGTGATGGCTTCACCTTCCGCATGAACGCCACTTACAAGCCCAATGAAGACCTGTTGTTCTATGGTACGTTCAGCAAGGGCTTCCGTCCGGGCGGGATCAACCGCCGCGGGGACTTCGGTCCATATCAGCCCGATTACCTGTACAACTACGAATTCGGTTTCAAGACCACGCTGGCTGATGGCCTGATCCGCTTCAATGGTGCGATCTATCAGCAGAACTGGAACAGCTTCCAGTTCAGCTATCTGGGGCCGAACAGCTTCACGATCATCACCAACGGTCCGAATGCGCGGATCCGCGGCTTCGATCTCGATGCCTCACTGTTCGCCGGGCCGTTCACGCTGAACGTGGCCGGCGCCTATACCGACGCAAAGATCAAGCAGAACTTGTGCCACGCGATTGATCCGACCTACACTTGCGCGACCGGTGGCAACTCGATCGACGCTCCGGCCGGCACCCGCCTGCCGATCACGCCGAAGTGGAAGATGAGCGCGACCGCCCGCTACACCCAGCCGGTTGGCGATGCGAAGGCCTATGGCCAGGTCAACATGACCTATCAGGGTTCGGCGCCGTCCGACCTGCGCACCGCCAATGCCGCGCTGATGGGCGATCTCAAGGCCTTTGCCCAGTTCAACCTGGCGCTGGGTGCGGATTGGAGCCGGTTCAACGTCGAACTGTTCGTGACCAATCTGCTTGACGAGCGCGGCGATCTTTCGCGCTATGTCCAGTGCGGCCTGTGCTCGCGCACCTATATCGTGCCGAACCAGCCGCGCACCTTCGGCCTGCGCGTCGGTTCGAAGTTCTGAGCTGACGCCGTTTCGGCGCAACGTGAAAGCGCCCCGGTCCTTTGCGGGACCGGGGCGTTTTGCGTTTCAGGCGAGCGATGCCAGCGCGCGGCGCAGCGTGGAATAGTGTGAAGAGCCGGGCAGGCGCTTGAGCCTGACCGGGCCGGGCAGCGCCTCGGCCATCGCGGGCGGGGTCCAGGTGTCGGCCTCGCCCTGCCAGATCGTGATGGGGGCGGTCACGGCTGAAAGGCTTTCGCGCCAATCCGCCACATAGGCTTCGACTTCCTGCGCAAAGCCATGCCAGTCGCGCCCCAGTCCGCCGCGCAGCACCTCTGCCATGCCGGCGCGGAAGACCGGATCACGCGCCAATGCGGCGTCGTCCCCGGCCGCACTGGCGAACAGCCGGTCGAACAGGAAGCTGGGCGCGATGCGCGCAATCAGCCCTTCCATCTGTGCCACGGCGCGAAACAGGCGCGCCTTGCGCGCGGCCATGCGGAACAGCGGCCCGCCCGCCATCTGGCCCAGAAAGTCGCCCAGTTGCAGCGGCGCGGCGGGAGAGGCGAGGTGGATGTGCGCAACCCGGGCACCAAGTTCGCGCGCCACGGCCAATGCAACGGTTGCGCCCAGCGAGAAGCCGATCAGCGTAATCGGCCCATTGGCGCAGTTCGCCTGCACCTGCGCGGAGAGTGCGGCGGCGCTCAGCGGCGCGTTGCGGTCCGGCGCAAAGTCGGCAAGTCCCATCGGCGCGCAAAGCGCCCATTCGCCGCTCCCGCCGGGCAGTCCGTGGAAATAGGTGCGGGTCGGCAAAACAATAGGAGCGGCCATGCGGCCGCTCCTACCACTGGCCGCGCCCCCACGGCCAGTTAAACCACTCCCGCGCCTTGGCCCTGCCTCAGGCGGCGAGCTTGCTTGCGTCGGCCCAGTTGCCATGCAGGCCTGAACGCAGCCGGATCGGCAGCTTGGCCCGGCCGACCGGCCCGTCCTCCAGCTTCAGCGCATCGAGCACGACCAGGTCGGTGTAATTGGTGATCAGGTTATCGACGAGCGCGATGATCCAGCCGTCGCCTTCGGCGCTGTCCGGGCTGCGCGGCACAAAGCACGGCTCCTGCACGATCGACTGCGGCCCGGCCCACCAGGCGTCTTCTTTGCCCGTGGCATGGTCCCAGTGGCCGATCTTGTTCATCTTGAAGCCCGAGGCGCGCCCGCGCACGAATTCCATCGGCAAGTCGCGGTCCATGACAAGGCCCCAGCCGTGGCGATAGGGCCGTCCGACATAGCGTTCGTCGATCCGCGGGAATTCGTCGATCCAGTTGGTCAGCTTGGTGACGGCGCTGAATTCCTCGGTGTTGCTGGCCAGGTCCACCGTCCAGCGGTGGAGATAGGGTAGCCCCGCCTCGGGATCGAACGGCGCGCCGTGGATGTCGGGGAAGAACGGGAAGGAATTGTTCTCGGCCTGGGGAATGTCGAAGTGGATCTTCGTGCCGTCCTGGAAGGCGTTCATCACGTGGCTGGCGAAGACGGTCCTGGGCGCCTTGAACCAGCGCATGTCCTTGGCGCTCACGCCGGTCCCGCGCGGGAGGATGCCGAGCCAGACCGGCAGGGTGGTATCAAAGCCGAAGTGTGGCAGGCCTGCTTTCAGCCGCTCCCAGTTCGAGGTCGAGGGCACGATGTGGAAAATCGCGTAGTCCTCGGTCAGGCCATAATCGTGCATCATGCAGTAATACGGCACGTCGAACTCGGTCTCGAACAGCAGCTCACCAGTCGGGCTGATCTCGAAGTACGAACAGTCGGTGGTGAGCAGGCCCTTGGCGGCATAGCCGAAGGTGCACATGTTGCCGGTGCCGGGATCGATCTTGGCATGGGCGTTGAAGGTCTGGTTCTTCAGCTTGCCGCCGAAATCGTGATAGCCGTGGGTTTCAAGGCTAAGCGGGTCCATCAGCAGGACGGGGCTGTCCTCCTTCATCGCATAGAGCTTGCCGGCGTGGACCATCACGTTGGTGTTGGCCGTGCCGCGGATCATGCCTTTCACCGCGTCATCGTCGGTCAGCGGATTGCGATAGGCCCCGAACAGCGACTTGCCCGCCGCGCGTTCGACCTTCCACTTGTCGGTCTGGGCATAGCGCTGGCGGAAATCCACCTTGCCGCCGCGAAAGTGAAACAGGCTGACCATGCCGTCGCCGTTGAAGAACTGGTCGTTCTCGAACTTGGGCGGGAACTGGCCGTCGGGGTGAACCCGGTGAAACGTGCCGTTGAGGCTTTCCGGGATTTGGCCTTCGACTTCCAGATCGAGGATGTCCCCTTCGATGCGAAGCGGGCGCAGCGGGCCGGTAAACCCTTGGGTAGGGGGGTAATGTGCCAAGCGAGCCTCTCCTGATTTTCTAACAAATGTTAGATTATCGCACGGTGGGCAACCCGCGTTGATTCAGGTCAATCTTCGGGCAGCTTGCAGATGTCGGTCCATTCCGCGCCCACCAGCGCGGCCAGCCGCCGGGGTTCGACCTCAACCGAACTGGTGCGCGAGCCGGCGGCAGGGAACACCGTGGCATAGGCCAGCAGAGACTGGTCGGCGACGATCGGCAGGTCGGTGGCAAGACCGAAGGGGCAGACCCCGCCGACGGCATGGCCCGTCAACGCCAGCGTTTCTTCCGGATCGAGCATCCGGGGGCGCCCGCCCAGCGCGGCCTTGCACTTGGCATTGTCGAGCCGGGCATCCCCGCGCGCGAGCAGCAGCATCACCTTGTCGCCGACGCGAAAGGCCAGCGTCTTGGCGATCCGGCCGGGTTCGACGCCCAGCACCTCGGCGGCCTCGGCAACGGTGGCGGTAGAGCGCGAATGGTCGATCAGCGCGAGGTCCGGCGCGTGGCGTTCCAGCCAGGCGATGACGCTTTCCGCGCTCATTCCTCGTCCCCGTAACGCTCCATCCGCAACGCGGCCTTGAGATAGTCTTCCGCAGCGGCCTTCAGCAGCGGTTCCTTGGCAAAGGCCTCTGCCGGCAGCGGGGCGACGCCCAGTGCGTCCATCAAGGTCCACAGCGCGAACTTGCGGCCCGGCTCGCGCTCCACGCCAAAGCCGATCTTAAGCCGTTCGAGACCCAGTTCGTATTCCGCTTCGGTCAGTTCGGACGGGTCTTCCGTATGGAAGAAGTGCAGGATCAGCGCGTCGAGGTCCATCTGATCAGAGCCAGCCGAGCGCCTGTGCGCTCCACATCGCGGCGCCGCCGAGCGCGAGCGCCAGGACATAGCCGCCCCAACCGTGCTTTCCTTCGCGCTTGTCCCAGACCAGTGGAATCTCGGGCAAGGGCGGGGCCTCTGGCGCGCCGCCCTTGGGCGGAAAGCGATCCTCGATCCGGCGGATCAGTTCGGGCAGGCGCAGCAGGGTCTGCGTGTCTTGGCGCAGCCGGTCCGCAATCGCGGCCTCGGGGCCAAGCTCGTCGCGGATCCAGCTCCTCACGAAGGGGCTGGCAACGTCCCACATGTTGATCTGCGGGTCGAGCTGGGTGGCAAGGCCCTCGACCATCACCATGGTCTTTTGCAGCAGCAGCAGGTGCGGCTGGGTCTGCATGTCGAACTCGCGGGTGATCGCGAACAGGCTGTCGAGCATCTGCCCGACCGACAGTTCGCTTACCGGCCGCCCCCGCGTCGGTTCGCCAACGGCGCGAAGGGCCGTCGCGAATTCATCGACCGAATGATAGCTCGGCACATATTGCGCCTCGAAATGGATCTCGGCCACGCGGCGATAATTGCCGGTCGTCAGGCCATAGAGGATTTCGGCCAGCCACAGCCGCGCGCGACGGTCGATCCGGCCCATGATGCCAAAGTCGATCGCCGCGATGGAGCCATCGGCCTGCACGAACAGGTTGCCCTGGTGCATGTCGGCATGGAAATAGCCGGCGCTGATCGCCTGGTGCAGGAAAGTCAGTACCAGTCGCCTGGCGAGGGCGGGCAGATCGTGACCTGCCTCCTTGAGCGTCTGTGTCTCGCTGATCTTGGTGCCGTCGATCCATTCGATCGTCATGACCCGGCCGTTGGTCCGGTCCCAGTCGACGGCGGGCACGCGGTAGCCATCGTCGGCCTTCATCTTTTCGGCCAGTTCGGAGGCCGAAGCAGCCTCACGCCGCAGGTCCAGTTCGCGCAGGGTCCAGCGCTTGAAATTGGCGATGACCAGGCGTGGACGCAGGCGCGCGGGTTCACCCCCCAGCGCCTCAAGATGGGCGGCGGCCCATTCGTAGGTCTCGATGTCGCGGGCGAACTTCTCGCGAATGCCGGGGCGCAGCACCTTGACCGCGACAGTCCTGCCATCGGTGGTGACGGCCTTGTGGACCTGCGCGATCGAGGCCGCGCCGACCGGAACCGGGTCGATGCTTTCGAACAGGGCCTCGATGGGCTTGGCAAAGCTTGCCTCGATCTCGCGCCGGATCAGCGCGAAATCGACCGGGGGCAGACTGTCCTGCAGCAGCAGCAGGTTGCTGGCCGCGTCTTCTCCCACGATGTCGGGCCGGGTGGCGAGCGTCTGGCCCAGCTTGATCGCGGCGGGGCCGATGTCCTGAAACGCACCGGCATAGTCGGGCATGGCTGGCTGGATCGTGCCAAACCGGGCAATCCGGCACAGCCGCCGGACCTGCGGCGGAGTGTTGGGGTCGTGCTCGATTCCGCGCAGCGCACCGTGCCGGGCAAGCGTCCGCCCCCAGCGCAGTAGCCGCAGGACATGGGTGCTGGCGCGGGTCAAATCAGATCTTCCACCCCGAATGGATCGCGACGAGCCCGCCAAGGATCGGTTCCACACGCGTGCGCACGAACCCGGCCTCGCGGATCATGCGCTCGAATTCGGGCATGGTCGGGAAGCGGCGGATCGATTCGATCAGGTAGCGATAGCTTTCGGCGTCCCCGGCAATGGCCGAGCCAATCTTCGGCACCAGCTGGTGCGAATAGAAGTCATAGACTTCCTTGAAGCCGGGCCACTGCGTGGTCGAGAATTCGAGGCAGTAGAACCGCCCGCCGCGCTTCAGCACGCGGTATGCTTCGGCCAGGGCCTTGTCGATCCGGGTGACGTTGCGGATCCCGAAGGCGATCGTATAGGCATCGAAAAAGCGGTCGGGGAAGGTCAGCTCCTCGGCGTTCTGGCGCGACCAGACGAGGGTATCGAGGCCTTTCTCCATCGCGCGTTCGATGCCGACGTCGAGCATATCCTGGTTGATGTCGGACACGGTGATGCTGGCGCCGTGCGCGGCCATGCGGAACGCGATGTCGCCGGTGCCGCCCGCCATGTCGAGGATCTGCTCGTTTGGCTGGGGTTTCACCCGCCGCACGAACTTGTCCTTCCACAGGCGGTGCATGCCTGCCGACATGGCATCGTTCATAACGTCGTACTTCTTGGCGACGCTCGAAAAGACTTCGCCCACACGGGCGGTCTTTTCTTCGGGGCTGACGTCTTCGTAGCCGAAGGAAACCTTGTCGTTCATGCCGCGCGCCTTAGCTGTTCGAGGCGCGCGGTTCCAGCGAAAGCGTGCGGGTTTCGGAAGCTTTGCGCGCGCTTACTGCTCGGGTGGACCGAACATGTGCGGGGCCAGATGCATCAGGAAGTCGGCCTTGCCGATTTCCACGCCCTGGTTGCGCAGGATCGCATAGGCGGCGGCGGCATGGAAATAGAAGTTGGGCACGGCAAACCCGGTCAGGAAGGTCACCCCGTCGAAGCGCATCCCCGCGCCGTTGGGAAAGGTGATCACGATTTCGCGACTGGCCCCGGCATCGTAGGCGGCGGGATCGACCGATTCGAGATAGGCGATGGTCTTGTCGCAGCGCTGCTTCAGCTCGGCAAAGCTCGCTTCGGTATCGGCCATTGCGGGGGCATCGGCGCCCGTGAGGCGCGCGGCGGCGCCCTTGGCGGCGTCGGAGGCAATCTGGATCTGGCGGGCCAGCGCGAACATGTCGGGCGCGAGGCGGGCCTCGATCAGCACGGCTTCGTCCTTTTGCGCGGCGGCCTTGTCGAGCCAGGCCTTGAAGTTGTTCAGCATCGCGATGAAGCCCGGAACGGACAAGCGATAGAGCGAATAGGACATGCTTGGATTCTCCCGGTGATGTGTTGTCGGGCGCGAACCTAGGGTTGCGCAATTCCAGTTGCAATAAGAAACTTATGAGGCATGGACAAGCGGGCCTGGGCTGGCCTAATCCTGCCCGCACCATGCCAGAGCTTCCCGAAGTCGAAACCACTGTGCGCGGCCTTGCCCGCTACCTTGAAGGCGCGGTCCTGAAGCGGGTGGAGCCGCGCCGCGAGGGGCTGCGCCGCCCGTTCCCGGCGGACCTGGTGCAGGTGATGACCGGCGCGCGCGTCACGGGCATGGGCCGCCGCGCCAAATACGGGCTGATCGATACCGACCGGGGCCAGACGCTGGTGTTCCACCTCGGCATGTCGGGGCGCTGGCGAATCGAGCCGGAGGAGCTGGGCGCGCACGATCACCTTGTGCTGGAGACTGAGAGCGGCCACACGCTGGCGCTGTGCGATCCGCGCCGGTTCGGCTCGGTCGACCTGGTGGAAACCGCGCGGCTGGGCGAATGGCCGCAGTTTGCGGCAATGGGACCGGAACCTCTGGGCGATGAATTGACCGCTGCGCATCTCAAGGCGGCGCTCGCCGGGCGCAGCGCTGCGATCAAGCTGATGCTGCTCGACCAGCGCATCGTCGCGGGTCTGGGCAATATCTATGTTTGCGAGGCGCTGTTCCGAGCCGGGATCGCGCCCGGCAAGGCGGCGGGCAAGGTCAGCGGGCCTGCGCTCGCGCGGTTGGTGCCAGAGATCAGGGCCGTGATTGCCGAGGCAATTGAGGCCGGCGGATCGACCCTGCGCGACTATGCCCAGCCAGACGGGCAATTGGGCTATTTCTCGAAGCGATTCGATGTTTACGACCGCGAAGGGCAGCCCTGCTCGCAGTGCGGCGCCCCCATCATGCGCTTTGCGCAAGGCGGACGCAGCACATGGCATTGCTCGAAGTGTCAGAAGTAATGCCGGAAGCGCTGCGAATGCTTGACGATTCGGCCCTCCACAGTTAAGGGCCGCGCTTCTTGCGGGTCCGACTCCGGTTGGGCCTTGCACAATTGCACGAGATTCAACCGTAGGGTGGCTGCGCAGTCGCGGCCGAATGAAGGACGAACATGGCCAATACGCCGCAAGCCAAGAAGCGCATCCGTCGCAACGAACGTCGCGCCGAAATCAATGGCAACCGCCTCGGGCGCATCCGCACCTTCGTGAAGAAGGTCGAATCGGCCCTCGCCGGTGGTGACAAGACCGCTGCCGCTGAAGCCCTGGCTGCTGCCCAGCCGGAATTGGCTCGCGGCGTCGCGCGCGGCGTGCTGCACAAGAACACCGCGGCCCGCAAGCTGTCGCGCCTGACGAAGCGGGTTGCCGCTCTCTGATTCGCGAAGCGGTCTGATTCGGCTTCTCAAAGCCGGATCCAGGGCACGAAAACGGAACACGGCCGGCGGGCAATCCGCCGGCCGTTTTCGTTGCGTAACAAAACTGTAATGGTGCGTTGCGGCAAGTCGATGGAATCCGGCGATTCGCTTCGCCCTTTCGACAAAAACATAGCCTTAACAGCGTGTTAGGATTTGCCTTCGGAATTCTCCGATGCACCACCGCGTCAAGGGCATTTATTTCATTTTTTTTACCTTCCGCGCCTTGCCCTCAACGGTGAAGCGTCCATAAATCCACAACTGCCTGGCGGCGCTTTCAGCCCCAGGCGTCACAAACAAATTCGATTCTTGCGCCAGCTTTGGGCGGCTGGTGATGGGTGATGCGTGCCGTAAAGGGCGGTGCGCGTCTGGTCTGTTCTTGAGTGGGGGCGTTCCGGGGTGACTGGATCGGGTATCGGCGGCGTGCGGGGCAATCAGAGCGCCAGCAACAGGAATGACGCAGAGCGCATGATGGAAGAACAAGAAGCGCTCGACCTTGCCGCGGACTGGGCTGACATCAGCCAAGGCCTGCGTAAGGATCTGGGGCAGCAGCTCCATAGCCAGTGGATCAAGCCGATCCAGCTGGGCACCTTCTGCAAGGAAACCGGAACGCTGGACCTGTTCCTGCCGACCGAGTTTTCGGCGAACTGGGTGGCGGACCGATTCGCCGACCGGCTGTCGCTCGCCTGGAAGATCGCCCGGCCGGACGTGCGCCACGTGCGGATTTCGGTGCTGCCGGGCCGCCGCGCGCTGCCGGGGCTGCGGCTGGGCCGCGAGGACGGCTCGCGCCGCGCCGCCAACGATTCGCCGATTCCCACCTTGCCGGGCGATGCGCTGGGCATGGGCGCGGCCGAACTCGGCACGCTTGGGCAGGGCTCGATTGGGCTCGACCCGTCGCTGACCTTCGCCACCTTCGTCTCGGGTGCGGCCAACGTGCTGGCCAGCAATGCCGCACAGCGCATGGCGGCGACCGAAACCCCGCAGTTCGCGCCGCTCTATCTCAAGGCTGCGACGGGGCAGGGCAAGACGCACCTGCTCCACGCGATCGGCCACGCCTACCTGGCGAATCATCCCCGCGCGCGGATCTTCTACTGCTCGGCCGAGCGCTTCATGGTCGAATTCGTCCAGGCGCTGCGCCAGAACCAGACGATCGAGTTCAAGGCGCGGCTGCGCGGGTTCGACCTGCTGCTGGTCGATGACATCCAGTTCATCATCGGCAAGGCGAGCGCGCAGGAAGAACTGCTCTACACGATCGACGCGCTGCTGGCCGAAGGCAAGCGGCTGGTCTTCGCCGCCGACCGTGCGCCCCAGGCGCTCGACGGGGTGGAGCAGCGCCTGCTCTCGCGCCTCTCCATGGGTCTGGTCGCGGACATCCAGCCCGCCGACATCGAACTGCGCCGCGCGATCCTGGAACACCGTCTCCAGCGCTTTTCGCCGACGCACGTTCCGGCCGACGTGGTCGAATTCCTTGCCCGCACGATCAACCGCAACGTGCGCGAGCTGGTGGGCGGCCTCAACAAGCTGATCGCCTATGCCCAGCTGACCGGCCAGGCCGTGTCGCTCCAGCTGGCCGAGGAACAGCTGACCGACATCCTTTCGGCCAATCGCCGCCGCATCACCATCGACGAGATCCAGCGCACCGTCTGCCAGTTCTACCGGGTCGACCGGACCGAAATGGCCAGCAAGCGCCGCGCCCGCGCGGTGGTGCGTCCGCGCCAGGTGGCGATGTACCTCGCCAAGGTGCTGACCCCGCGCAGCTACCCCGAAATCGGCCGCAAGTTCGGCGGGCGCGATCACTCCACCGTGATCCACGCCGTGCGCCTGATCGAAGACCTGCGCACCCGCGATGCCGACATGGACGGCGATGTGCGCAGCCTGCTGCGCCAGCTTGAAAGCTAAGCGCTTATCCCCGGGTGAGTCACAGGTTGTGCGCCGTCAGCGCACAGCTTGTACGCAGGCTCTGCACAGGGTTGTGAACAGGGTTATGGGCAGGCTCTCCACAGGCGAGCCTGCCCGTTTTTCGTATCTCGACTGAAGCCGAATAGCCCACCCCGCTGCGACTAGCCTCGCCGGAATGCGCGGCAAGTCTCGCTCCCCTCCCGCAAGCGGGAAGGGTTGGGGGTGGGTTTATCGTGCGAACCGATCACCCCGCGAACAGCCCGCCGTCGACCACCAGTTCGCTGCCCGTGCTGAAGGCGGCGCGGTCGGAGGCGAGGAAGACGACGGCGTCGGCCACGTTGCGCGGTTCGCCCAGGTGGCCGAGCGGGTGCATGGCCGAGACATTGGCCAGCATCTCGTTGTTGCCGAGGCCCTGGGCTGCGGCGAAATCGTCGACCAATTTGCGGCCCATGTCGGTGTCGATCACGCCGGGGTGGACCGAGTTCACACGGATCCGTGCCGGGGCAAGTTCCACCGCGCAGCCCTTGGTAAACAGGCGCACCGCGCCCTTGGTCGAATTGTAGCAGGTGCCGCCCGCCGCGCCCTGCAGCCCTGCGACCGACGAGAGGTTCACGATCGCCGTGCCGCCGCGCCACAGGTGGGCGCGTTCGGCCAGCAAGGGAATCGCGGCGCGGGTGCCCATGAACACGCCCTCGCAGTTGACCGCGTGGAGGCGGCGCCAGTCTTCCAGCGTGGTTTCGGTGATCGGCTTGAACAGCCACAGCCCGGCGTTGTTGACCAGAATGTCGAGCCCGCCCGCCTCGGCGCGCAGCCAGTCCATCGTCGCGGCCCAGTCTGCTTCGCTGGTGACGTCCTGCGCGCGGGCGAGGCCGCCGATTTCGGCGGCGAGGTCTTCGGGCGCGGTAAGGTCGGTTACGGCGACTTTGGCCCCAGCAGCGGCCAGCGCGCGGGCAGCGGCAGCGCCCAGTCCGCGCGAAGCCCCGGTAACAAGCGCAATGCGCCCTTCAAGATCAGACATTTCTCTCTCCTCGGTTTGTCTTTGGACCGAGTGTGGGGAAGGATCGCCGCCTTGTCACGCCCTGACGGAGCATGGAGGCATGGCATCGCCCCCGGTTTCCTGCTTAAAGCGCGGCGATGACCCTTGCCGAAGATCGCCTTGACCGTTTTGCCCGCCACATCGTGCTGCCCGAGATCGGCGGCGTGGGGCAAGTGGCGCTCGCCGAAGCGCACGTGGTGTTGATTGGCTGCGGCGGAATCGGCAGCCCGGCGCTGCAATATCTGGCGGCGGCAGGGGTGGGCCGGCTGACCCTGGTCGATGACGATGTGGTCGATGCCAGCAATCTTCAGCGCCAGACGATCTACACGGCCGCCGATGTCGGGCGGCTCAAGGCAGAAGTGGCGGCCGAATGGACGGCTCGGTTCGATCCAATCCTGAAGGTCCGCGCACACGCCGGGAGGGTGAGGGATGAGAACGCGGCACAGATCCTTCAGGACGCGACTGTTGTGCTTGATGGATGTGACAACTTCGCGACTCGCCTGGTCGTGTCCGACGCCTGCGTGAAGGCTGGCGTGCCGCTGACCAGCGCGGCAATCGGGCGGTTTCAGGGGCAGGTCGCCAATTTCGCCGGGCACCGCGAAGGCGAGAGCTGCTATCGCTGCTTCGTCGGCGACGCCTTCGATGCCGAGGATTGCGATACCTGCGCCGCCGACGGCGTGCTGGGGGCGATGGTGGGCATGGTCGGTTCGATGGCCGCGATGGCGGCGGTGCGGGTGATCCTTGAAGGCAAGACGGCGCTGGGCGATCCGCAGTGGGGCAAGCTCCACCTGATCGAAGGACTGGTGCCGAGCCTCAGGACCATGCGGATCGTCAAGGACGCCGAGTGCCGGGGCTGCTCAGCCGCCTAGCATTTCCGCAACCCACGCGGGCACGACTTCGCTGGCCGGGCCGAGCCGGGTTTCGTGGAACCAGTGCGAGCCTTGGGATCGTTCAAGGTTAAGCTCCAGCGTCTGCATGCCCAGATCGCGCGCGCTTTGGACGAAGCCCGCCGCCGGATAGACCGCGCCCGAGGTGCCGATCGAGACGAACAGGTCCGCCTGCCTGAGCGCGCCGTAAATCCGCTCCATCTGGTAGGGCATCTCGCCAAACCAAACGACGTCGGGCCGCAGGGTGCGGGCCTGGCACACCGGGCAGGGCGGGCGATTCACCAGTGGCCCGCGCCAGGGCGAGCGAATGTCGCAGCTGGTGCACCAGGCCTTGAGGTGCTCGCCGTGCATGTGCAGCACGCGCGATGCGCCGCCGCGTTCGTGCAGGTCATCGACGTTCTGCGTCACGATCAAGAGGTCGCCGCGCCACTGCGCGTCAAGCTCGGCCAGGGCAAAGTGCGCGGCGTTGGGCAGCCTTTCCTGAATCGCGGCACGGCGCATGTCGTAGAAGCGGTGAACGAGGTTCGGATCGCGCGCGAAGGCTTCCGGCGTGGCGACGTCTTCCACCCGGTGCTGTTCCCACAGCCCGCCCCCACCGCGAAAGGTGTCGATGCCGCTTTCGGCGGATATGCCCGCCCCGGTCAGGATCACGATGTTGCGGATTTGGCTCATCGCGGCCATGAAGCACGGCCTGAAGGGAACACGCAATGGCCAGAATCGGAATTATCGGCAGCGCGGGGCGCATGGGGCAGGCGCTGGTCGATGCCATCAAGGCGGCGGGCGAAATTCACGCTGGCGGGGTCGACAAGGGCGACGACGTGACCGCGCTGGCCGCGAGCTGCGACGTGCTGGTCGATTTCTCTTCGCCCCACGCGCTGGAGGCCAATCTGGACGCGGCGATGGCCGCAGGCGTGCCGATCGTGGTCGGCACTACCGGCCTTGAGGAGCGCCACCACTGGCTGTGCGACAGTGCATCGGCATCGATTCCCGTGCTGCAGACCGGTAATACCTCGCTCGGCGTCACGCTGCTTGCCCACCTCGTGCGCGAAGCGGCGGCGCGGCTGGGTGAGGACTGGGATATCGAGATCGTCGAAACCCACCACCGCATGAAGGTTGACGCGCCTTCCGGCACGGCGCTGCTGTTGGGCGAAGCGGCGGCCAAGGGGCGCGGCGTGGCGCTGGCGGAGGTCAGCGCGCGCGGGCGCGACGGGATTACGGGCGCGCGGCGGGCTGGCGACATCGGCTTTGCCGCGCTGCGCGGGGGCACGGTGGCGGGCGATCACACCGTTCATTTCCTGGCCGATAACGAGCGGCTCAGCCTGTCGCACCTGGCTGAAAACCGCGCGATCTTTGCCAAGGGCGCGGTGCGGGCGGCGCAATGGCTGCTGGGTAAGGAGCCGGGCCGCTATACCATGCCGCAGGTGCTGGACCTTTGAACAAGGCCCAGATCTTCGAATTCTTTCGCCGCCTGGCCGAGGACAATCCCTCGCCCGAGACGGAGCTTGAGTTCGGCAATACCTATCAATTGCTGGTTGCGGTGGTGCTGTCGGCCCAATCGACCGACGTTGGCGTGAACAAGGCCACGCGCGCGCTGTTTCGCGATGTGAAGACGCCGGCGCAGATGGTCGCGCTCGGCGAGGAGGGGTTAAAGCAGCACATCAAGACCATCGGCCTGTTCAACTCCAAGGCCAAGAACGTCATCGCGCTGTCCGAAATCCTGGTGCGCGATTTCGGCGGCGAAGTGCCGGCCGACCGCGACGTGCTGACCACCCTGCCGGGCGTGGGCCGCAAGACCGCCAATGTCGTGATGAACTGCGCCTTTGGGGCAGAGACCTTTGCGGTCGATACCCACATCTTCCGCGTCGGCAATCGCACGGGCCTCGCCAAGGGAAAAACCCCGCTGGCGGTCGAGAAGCAGCTGGAAAAAAAGGTGCCAGAACCCTTTCGCGTCGGTGCGCATCACTGGCTGATTTTGCATGGGCGCTACATCTGCAAGGCCCGCACGCCCGAATGTTGGTGCTGTCCGGTACTTGACCTTTGCCTATATAAGCACAAGGTAATAGACAAGAAGGGCAAGGCGGCCTGAGCGCAAGACCTTGCCTGTCAGGGGGGAAACGCGAGCAAAGGAGAATTGCCATGCCACGCTATCTGCCCCTTACCGTCGTCGCCGCGATCGCGCTTGGCGCCTGCACCCAGCAAAGTGCCGAATCCACTCCCAAGAGCAAGGCTCCGGCCGCCAAGGTCGTGGGGGAGGCGGTAAATTGCATCCCGATCGCACAGATCAGTTCCAGCACGGTTCACGATGACCAGACGATCGACTTCAAGGTTGGCTCGAAGCTCTATCGCAATACCCTGCCCAATTCCTGCCCGGGTTTAGCCTTCGAAGGGGGCTTCTCTTACAAGACTTCGCAAAGCCAGCTGTGCAACGTCGATATCATCCACGTGCTTGATCGCACCGGCGGTCATCTGCGCGAAGGCGTGGGCTGCGGCCTTGGCAAGTTCGTGCCGATCGAACTGGAAAAGAAGAAGTAAGCCCGGCCCTCAGGGCTGGTTCTTTTCCTCGAAGTTCGAAGGATCCAGATCGAGTCCCGCGCGGCCATCGGCAGCAGTATGCGCCGGGGCGTGCGGGTGCTCGATATATTCCGATTCTTCAACTTCGAGCATGCCTTCCCACTTGGTGATGACCGAGGTCGCCACCGCGTTGCCGACCACGTTGGTGGCGGTGCGGCCCATGTCGAGGAACTGGTCGATGGCGAGGATGATCGCCACGCCTTCAACCGGCAGGCCGAACATCGCCAGCGTGCCGGTGATCACCACCAGGCTGGCGCGCGGCACGGCGGCGATGCCCTTGGAACTGATCATCAGCGTCAGCAGGATCATGATCTGCGTCCCCGCGGTGAGCGGGATACCGTAAGCCTGCGCGATGAAGATCGTCGCAAAGCTCATGTACATCATCGAGCCGTCGAGATTGAACGAATAGCCCAGCGGCAGCATGAAGCCGGAAATGCGGCGCGGCACGCCGAACCGGTCAAGCTGTTCGAACATCTTGGGCAGGGCGGCTTCGGACGAGGCGGTCGAGAACGCGATCAGCAGCGGCTGGCGGATGTACTTCACCAAGGTGACGATGCGCTTGCCAAGGAACACCGTGCCGATTGCCAGCAGGATCGACCACAGCAGGATCAGGCTCAGGTAGAATTCGAGCAGCAGCTCGACATAGGTTTTGAGGATCTCAAGCCCGCTCGCCGCCACGACATTGGCGATCGCTCCGAACACCGCGACGGGGGCATAGCGCATCACGTAGCCGGTGATCTGCAGCATCATTTCGGCCAGTGCATCGGCTCCGCGCACCAGCGGCGCACCCTTTTCGCCGATCGCCGACAGCGCCACGCCCGCAAAGATCGAGAAGACCAGGATCTGCAGGATGTTGTTCGTGGCCATCGCCTCGAACGCGTTCTTGGGGAAGATCGAGAGGATGAATTCCGGGGCGCTGAGGTGCTTGACCTCGCCCACCGCCTTGGCCGCTGCCGCCGCATCCGGGATTGGCGCGCCGACGCCCGGCTGGAACAGGTTGACCATTACCAGCCCTAGCCCGATCGAGATCAGGCTGGCGGTGATGAACCAGGCCAGCGCGCGAAACCCGATCCGGCCGAGCGCGCTGCTGTCGCCCATGTGGGCGATGCCGACGACGATGGTGGAAAGCACCAGCGGCGCGACCAGCAACTTGATCAGGTTGAGGAAGATGTCCGAAAGCAGCTTGAACCAGGGCGCGATATTGGCCTTGATCAGTTCGGCGGCCACGGTTTCATGCAGCAGCTGCCCGACGATCACGCCCAGCACCATGCCAAACAGGATCCAGGCGGTCAGGTTGCGGCTGAGCTTTTCGGAAAGGCCAGTCAGCAACGAACGGCGCTCGGTCATGGTAGTCCCCACTACTCTTGGATGCTGGCAAGATTGTTGCCGCGCAGGCTAACAGCCTTGCCCGCCCGGGGCAATCAGCCAGCCAGCGCCGCCTGCGCAATCCGGGCATAAATCCGCGCCAGCGCCGCAAGATCGGGGATTGCCGCCGCCTCGTCGCGCTTGTGCATGGTGGCATTCGACAGGCCGAACTCGATCACCGGACATAGCGCGCGCAGGAACCGCGCGTCGGACGTGCCGCCCGTGGTCGAGGCTTCCGGGGTAAGGCCGGTTTCTGCCTCTACCGCCGCTGCCACCAGTGCCGAAAACTCGCCGGGCGGGGTGAGGAACGCCTCGCCCGAAATGACCGGACGCGCGGTACCGCCATGCTTTGCCGCGATCGCGCTGACGCGGTCCGCCAGTTCCTGCCCGGTGTGGCAGTCGTTGAACCGGATCGAAAGCCGCGCGCTGGCCCGGCTGGGGATCACGTTGGTTGCCGGGTTGCCGACCATGATGTCGGTAATTTCAAGGTTCGAAGGTTGGAACCAGTCGGTCCCGTTATCCAGCTCCAGCGCTTCCAGTTCGGCCAGCATGGCGACCAGCCGGGTAATCGGATTATCGGCAAGGTGCGGATAGGCGACGTGGCCTTCCTTGCCCTCAACCTCCAGCCAGATGTTGACCGAGCCGCGCCGCCCGATCTTCATCATGTCGCCAAGCCGGTTCACCGAAGTCGGCTCCCCCACCAGGCACAGGTCGGGAATTTCGCCCACCGCGCGCATGTGTTCGATCAGCGCGACGGTGCCGAAGCGGGCCGGGCCTTCCTCGTCGCCGGTGATGATGAAGCTGATCGTGCCGGCATCCTGCGGGATCTCGGCCACGGCGGCGACCATCGCCGCGATCGCGCCCTTCATGTCGACCGCGCCGCGCCCATAGAGCAGTTCGCCGCGCACTTCGGGAGCAAAGGGCGCGCTGGTCCAGCCTTCGCCCGGCGGCACGACATCGACGTGGCCGGCAAAACCGAAATGCCGCGAGCCTTGCGGCCCCTTGCGGATCGCGAACAGGTTTTCGACCGGCCCGTCGGGCGCCTCGCCCGAATGGGCGCGGTGGACCACGAAGCCGAGCGGCGCGAGCTGCGCCTCAAGGCAATCGAACACGAGGCCCGCGGCCGGGGTGACGCTGGGGCAGGCGATCAGCGCCTGGGCAAGCTGGAGGACATCGGCGGAGGGCATCGGTGCGGTCATGGTGGCATCCCGCATATGGTGTATGGTCGCGCCATACAAGCCGGAGCGCCGCAATGCCCAAGCTCGATCTCGAAGCCATCCCCCAGACCAACGCCACCGGTTATCCGCCGCAATATGCCGATGTGATCCGGGGGCGCTGGTATCGCCGCTTGGCGCCCGCAGCGGGAATCGCGGACTTCGGGGCAAGCCACGTGGTGCTGCAACCGGGGGCATGGTCATCCCAGCGCCACTGGCACGAGGGCGAGGACGAACTGGTCGTGATGATCAGCGGGGAGGCGGTGCTGGTCGACGATACTGGCGAAACAATCATGCGCGCGGGCGATATTGCGGCCTTCCCCAAGAATGACGGCAACGGTCACGTGCTGCAGAACCGCACGGCCGAACCGTGTACGTTCGCCGCGATCGGCAAGCCCTCTGCCACCGCCTGCCATTATCCCGATATCGATATGCACCTGTTCGCCGGGACGGATGGCCAGCGGCGCAAGGATGGGAGCAGCTTCTAGCGCGTCACTTCGCCTTTGGCGCTTCCCACTGCTCGATCACCCAGTCTTCGGCTTCGGCCGCTGCGATCCACGCCTGAAGCCATTCGTGGTCCCATAGAGCTTCCATGTAGGCCAGCGCAAAGCCCGGCACGGCAATGCGGTAGGTGATGAACCGGCTGATGACCGGGGCATAGAAAATGTCTGCCGTGCTGAAGGTGCCGAACAGGAACGGCCCGCCCTGGCCAAAGCGCGCGCGTGCCTCGGCCCACAAGGTCAGGATGCGGACGATGTCGGCGCGGGCCGCCTCGCTGATCTCCCAGCCTTCGACCTGGCGGCGGATGCTCATCGGGCATTCGGCGCGCAGCGCGGCGTAGGAGCTGTGCATTTCCGCAACCATCGAGCGGGCCATGGCGCGGGCGTCGTCTTGCCTAGGCCAGAAACGTTCACGCCCGACCTTGTCGGCCAGGTATTCGACGATCGCCAGGCTGTCCCACACTACGGCGTCGCCGTCCCACAGCACCGGGACCTTGCCCGAAGACGGCGCGATGTCCTCGTTGGCCTTCTTCAGCTTGTCCCAGTCCTCGCCATAGAGCGGGACGGTGATTTCATCGAAGTGCAGGCCCGATTGCTTGCACGCCAGCCAGGCCCGCAGCGACCAGCTGGAATAGGACTTGTTGCCGATGATCAGTTTCATGGGCTTCAGGGCTAACTGTTCAGCTTGACCCTGTCGAGCGTGAACGGCTAGCCCCGGGGCAAAGGAGTTCCTCGATGTCGCTGCGCCCGTTCCACCTTGCCTTCCCCGTTCGCGACCTGGCCGAGGCCCGCGCCTTCTGGGGCGGGGTGATGGGCTGCGCCGAAGGGCGCTCGTCCGATCAATGGATCGACTTCGATTTCTACGGCCACCAGATTGTCGCCCATTGCACCGGTGAGGCGGCGGCGGATGCGGGGAACAATCCGGTCGACGGGCACGGCGTGCCGGTGCCGCACTTCGGCATCGTCCTGACGCTGGAGGACTGGCAGGATCTGGCCGACCGGCTGACCGCCGCGGGCGTGAAATTCGAGATCGAGCCCTATGTCCGCTTCAAGGGCGAAGTGGGCGAACAGCGCACCATGTTCTTCCGCGACCCCAGCGGCAACGCGATCGAAATGAAGGCTTTTGCTGACCTGGGCCAGCTCTTCGCGAAGTAGCTGCCACAAGCTTGCCGCGCGGATGTCGCTGTCGCGTCAGGAAAAGTTCATCGCTCAGTCTCCAATGTTGCATCGCAGCGTAACACGCCGCGCCTACCCGCCGCTGGTCAACAAAACCAACGGGGGCACCCATGCGTCGATTCTCGCTTTTCCTGCTCACTACTGCTGCCTTCCTGCCGCAGGCCGCTTTTGCCGCCGATACGGCTGATGCCGCCGACACTGGCGCCGATACCTCGGCCGATTCCGAAATCGTCGTGTTTGGCCAGGGCCAGACCAAGCAGGTCCAGGAAGTGAAGGGCGACGAGATCCAGCAGCTCGCCCCCGGCACCAGCCCGATCCGCGCGATCGAAAAGCTGCCCAGCGTCAACATCCAGTCGGCCGACGCCTTCGGCAACTATGAATGGTCGGCCCGCGTCACCATCCGCAGCTTCAACCAGAACCAGCTGGGCTTCACTTTCGATGGCATTCCGCTGGGCGACATGAGCTATGGCAACCACAACGGCCTGCACATCAGCCGCGTGGTCAGCCCCGAAAACATCGCCAGTGTGCGCGTGGCGCAAGGCGGCGGCGCGGTTGGCACCCAGTCGACCAGCTCGCTTGGCGGCACGGTTGAAACCTTCTCGCTCGATCCGCTCGACCGCCTGGCCGTCCAGGCCAATGCCACCTATGGCAGCGACAATACGACCCGCGCCTTTGTGCGTCTCAACATGGGCAACGCCGACGGCGCGCGCGGTTTCGTTTCCTATGCCTATGGCACGACCGACAAGTATCGCGGCCACGGCAAGCAGGACCAGCACATGGTCAACGCCAAGCTGGTCGTACCGATCGGGCTTACGACCATCGACGGCTGGTACAGCTTCTCGGACCGCGCCGAGCAGGACTACCAGGACATGTCGCTCGATATGCTGAACCGGCTCGGTTACAGCTGGGACAACACCTTCCCCGACTATGCCCGCGCGATCCTCTATGCCGATATCGGCAACAATCGCGGCGATACCGGGGCTCCGGTGTCGAACGCGGCCGCCGGCACGGTCTATCCGGGCAACGTCACCTCGGTCGACGATGCCTATTACGATGCCTCGGGCCTGCGTCAGGACACCGTTGCGGCGCTGGGCGTGACCGCGCCTATCGGTGAAAATGCCAAGCTTTCGGTCAAGTGGTACCATCACCACAACAAGGGCATGGGGCTCTGGGCGACGCCCTACGTGCCGAGCCCTAATGGCGTGCCGATCTCGGTCCGTACCACCGAATACGACATCAACCGCAATGGCTTCTTCGGCAACTTCGACATCGATCTCGGCAACCACCATCTCAATGTCGGCGCCTGGTGGGAACACAACGACTTCAACCAGGCCCGCCGGTTTTATGGCCTGGCCAGCCGGACCGATCCGGGCCTCTCGTTCCGCACTTTCCCCTCGAACCCGTTCTATACCCAGTGGGAATTCAACTTTGCGACCGAGACGCTGCAGTACCACGTCAGCGACGAGGTCCAGATCGGCGATCTCAAGCTCGATCTCGGCTGGAAGGGCTTCCGGGTTGAAAACAACGCCAAGGCCGTCGTCCAGGCCAGCTTCCCCGAAGGCAAGATCAAGGCCGAGGACTGGTTCCAGCCGCATGTCGGCATGACCTACAAGCTGGGCGCGCACGGCGAAGTCTTCGCCGGCTTTACCCAGGCCTCGCGCGCCTTCGCGTCGGCAACCACCACCGGCCCGTTCAGCACCACCCAGGCCGGCTTCAATGCGATCAAGGATTCGCTCAAGCCCGAAAGCTCGGACACTTATGAACTGGGCGCGCGCTACAACGACAGCACCTTCAACGGTGTGATCGGCGTCTACCTGGTCAACTTCCACAACCGCCTGCTGTCGGTATCGAGCGGCGCCAGCATCGTGGGCAGCCCCTCGGTACTGCAGAACGTCGGTTCGGTCCGCTCGGTCGGCTTCGAGGCTGCTGGCGACGTCAAGCTGGGCGCCGGTTTCAGCCTGTTCGCCTCGTACAGCTACACCGACGCGACCTACCGCAACGACGTCTACTCGGTATCGGGCATGCTGCTTGCCGCGATCAAGGGCAAGACCGTGGTCGACAGCCCCAAGCACATGCTGCGCGGCGAACTGAGCTATGATCAGGGCCCGGTGTTCGCCCGGATCGGCGCGAACTACATGTCGAAGCGGTACTTCACCTATACCAACGACCAGTCGGTTCCGGGCCGCGTGCTGGTGGATGCCACGCTGGGCTATCGCCTGACCGACGGGATCGAGATCCAGGTCAACGCGAACAACCTGTTCGACAAGCAGTACGTCGCGACGGTTGGTTCGGGCGGCTTTGGCAACAGCGGTGACCGGCAGACCCTGCTGGTTGGCGCGCCGCAGCAGTTCTTCGTCACCCTCAAGGCAGGGTTCTAAGCCATGAAGGCCGCGTTCTTTGCCCTTTCGCTGGTCACCGCCGCCGCTGTCCTTCCAGCAGCGGCTCAGGCCAGCCCGGTACTGATGATCTCGATCGACGGATTGCGACCGGGAGGCATCCTGGAAGCCGAAAAGCGCGGCCTCAAGCTGCCCAACTTGCGGCGGATGATGGCCGATGGCGCCTATGCTACGGGCGTTGCCGGCGTGCTGCCGACGGTGACCTATCCCAGCCATACCACGCTGATCACCGGGGCCAGCCCGGCAAAGCACGGGGTGGTCAACAACACCACCTTCGATCCCGCGCAGATAAACGCCGGCGGCTGGTACTGGTATGCCAGCGACATCAAGGTGCCGACCCTTTGGTCGGCCGCCGGGGCGAAGGGGCTGAGCGTGGGCAATGTCCACTGGCCGGTCAGTGTCGGCGCCACCGGGATCACCTGGAACCTGCCGCAGCTGTGGCGCACCGGCCACGGCGATGACGCTAAGCTGATCGCAGCGCTGGCGACGCCGGGCCTGATCCCCGAGCTTGAAGGCGCGACCGGCCTGACCTATGCCGCCGGGATCGACGAAAGCATCGAAGCGGACGAGAATCGCGGGGCCTTCGCGGTCAGCCTGATCGGGCGGCACCATCCCGATTTCATGACGGTCTATTTCACAGCGCTCGATCACCAGCAGCACATGGACGGTCCCGATACGCCCGGCGCCCATGCCGTGCTGGAACGGATCGATGCCCTGGTCGGCCAGGTGATGGCGGCCGAACTGGCGGCCCACCCGGATGCGACCGTCGCGCTCGTCAGCGATCACGGGTTCGAGCCGATCTCTCACGAAACCAGCCTGTTCCGGGCCTTCATCGACGCCGGGCTGATCCGGCTCGACGCCGAGGGCAAGGTCAGCGGCTGGGACGCGATGGTCTGGCCTTCGGGCGGATCGGCAGCGATCGTGCTGGCGCGGCCGGACGACGCGGCATTGGCCGCAAAGGTCGCGGACGTGCTGGCGCGGCTCAAGGCCGATCCCGCCAGTGGCATCGCCATGATCGCGGGCAAGGACGACATCGCGCGGATGGGCGGCAACCCACAGGCCAGCTTCTACGTGAATTTTCAGCCCGGCTGGAGCGCGGCGGGCTTTGCCGGGGCCAATGCCCCGCTGTTTGGCGTGCCCAAGTACAAGGGCACCCACGGCTATTTCCCGCAGGCGCAGCACCTCCAGGCAACGTTCATGATCGTCGGTCCGGGCATTGCCAAAGGGCGCTCGCTCGGCCTGATCGACATGCGGGCGATCGCGCCGACGCTGGCGCGCGTACTCGATGTGAAGCTGGATGGGGCGGAGCTGCCGCCGCTTGACCTCTCGGCCAAGCGCTAAGGCTCAGATCAGCGCGTCGCCCAGCACGGCGGCGCGCAGTTCTGCAATGCCCATGCCCTTTTCGGAGCTAGTGATCGCCACTTCGGGGAAGGCCGCCGAATGCTTGCGCGCTTCGGCCAGGGTGGCGGCGTGGACGGCTTCCAGTTCAGTCGCCTTGATCTTGTCTGCCTTGGTCAGGACGATGCGATAGCCCACGGCGGCCTCGTCCAGCATCTTCATCATCTCGATGTCGACCGGCTTGGGGCCGTGGCGGGCATCGATCAGCACCAGCACGCGGCGCAGCACCAGCCGCCCGCGCAGGTAATCGCGCACCGTGCGCTTCCACTGTTCGACCACCTTGGGCGGGGCCTTGGCAAAACCATAGCCCGGCATGTCGACCAGCCGGAACACAGTGGGTTCACCCACTTCGAAGAAGTTCAGCTCCTGCGTGCGCCCCGGCGTGACCGAGGTGCGGGCGATCGACTTGCGGCCGGTCAGCGCGTTGAGCAGCGAGCTTTTGCCCACGTTGGAACGGCCCGCAAAGGCGATTTCCGGCGCATCGGGATCGGGCAGGAACTTGAGCGAGGGCGCGCTCTTCAGGAATTCGACGCGCCCCGAAAACAGGCGGCGCGCCTGTTCGGCGAGGTCGTCTTGCTCCATCGGCTCAGTTCTTCCGGCTCTTGGCGCGCTCGTGATCGACGACGGCCTTGTCCGCCTGCACCTTCAGTTGCGGGTGCTTGGAATAGAGATAGGCCTGCTGCGCGATCGTCAGCACGTTCGAGGTGATCCAGTAGATCAGCAGGCCCGCGGCAAACGGCGCCATGATGAACATCATCATCCACGGCATGATCGCGAAGACCTGCTGCTGTGCCGGGTCCATCGCCGCCGGGTTGAGCTTGAACTGCAGGAACATGGTGATCCCCAGCAGCAGTGCCAGCAAACCGATCCCGAGGAACGAGGGCGGGGTGAACGGCAGCAATCCGAACAGGTTGAGGATGTGCAGCGGATCGGGCGCGGACAGGTCGTGGATCCACAGCGCGAACGGCTTGTGGCGCATTTCGACCGACAGGATCAGAACCTTGTAGAGCGCGAAGAACACCGGGATCTGCAGGAAGATCGGCAGACAGCCCGCAAGCGGGTTGACGCCTTCCTTCTTGTAGAGCGCCATGATCTCTTCCTGCTGCTTGGGCTTGTCGTCCTTGTAGCGTTCCTGCAGCGCCTTCATCTTGGGCTGGATGGCGCGCATCGCCGCCATCGAGGCGAACTGGCGCTGGGCCACCGGGAACATTACCCCGCGCACGATCAGGGTAAGCAGGATGATCGCCACGCCGAAGTTGCCGACCAGCTTGTAAAGCGAGCCCAGCAGCCAGAAAATCGGCTTTTCGAACCAGCGGAACCAGCCCCAGTCGATCGCCAGACCGAACTTGGGAATGCCCTGTGCTTCGTACTTGTCGAGCACGGTCGATTCCTTGGCACCCGCGAACAGGCGGGTGGTGCGGGTAGCCGAAAGGCCCGGCGCCACCGCCTGCGGGGCATAGAACAGGTCGGCCAGGTAGATGCCATTGCCCAGCGCGCGGAAGTCGCTGGTCGCGTCCGCCTTTTCGGGGATCAGCGTGGTCATCCAGTAGATATCGGTAAAGCCCAGCCAGTCCGCCTTGCCGTCGTTGGCCACGGTGCCGGTCTTGTCGACATCCTTGTAGTTCGGATCGAATGAAACGGTGCCGTCAAACGCGCCGAACGGGCCCGAATGGACGTTCCAGGTGCTGACGCTGGCGGTCTTGCTGGTGCGATTGAGCTGGGCGACGGGCTTCACGGTAACCGGGGCCGCGCCATTGTTGGCGACCGTCTGGGTGACGGTGAGCATGTAATCGTCGTCGATCGCGTAGGTCAGCGCATAGGTCAGGCCCGCGCCGTTGTCCCAGGTTATGCGTACCGGGGTCTTCGGCGTCAGCTTCGCGCCGGCCGGGGCGGTCCACACGGTCTGCGCATTGGGCAGGGCGACATTGTCGCCGGTCCAGCCGAACTGGGCATAGTGCTGCGCCGGGGTGCCCGCGGGCGAGAAGATGCGCTGCAGTTCGTTTGGCTGGTCTAGCGCGGCGGTGTGGCGCCTGGTGGAGAGGTCATCGACCGCGCCGCCGACCAGATTGATCGAGCCGGTCAGTCCCGGCGCGTCGATCGCGACGCGCTGCGGCGACTTCAGGGCGCTGGCCAGGTCCTGCGCTTCAAGTGCGCGGTCCGCTTCGCTCGCCAAGCCGCCTTCGCGGGTCGGCTTGGCCGTCGCGGTTGCCTGCGGCGCGGGGGCATTCGCCGTTCCAGGGGTCGGGCTGGCCGCCGCCACCGGCTGCGGCTTGTCGGCATTGGGATAGAAATAGCGCATGCCCGCTTCCCATCCCAGCAGGATGACTGCGGTAAGCACGACCGCAAGGATCAGGTTGCGCTGGTTCTGGTTGTCCACGAAGGGGCCCCTGCTTCAAATGACTTGATGTGAAATGGGAAGGAAACGAACCGGATCAACCCGCTGCCTTGGGTACAGGACCTCAAGGCACCGGGTCATAGCCGTGACCTCCCCACGGATGGCAGCGCATTATACGCTTAGTGGCGAGCCAGCCACCCTTAATCGCGCCATGCTTTTCGATCGCTTCAATCGCGTATTGCGAGCACGAAGGCGCATAGCGGCACGAGGGCGGAAGGATGCGCGAAGGGCCAAGTTGCCAGCCCCGCGCAATCAGAATCAGGATGCGCTTCATGGCCGGGGGGCAATCACTTGCGCGGCCCTGCGCCGCGGGGGCGGCGCTTGTCGCCCTTGCCTTCGCGGGCGCGGGCAAGCGCGGCGGACAGTTCCTCGCGCAGCTGGCCGAAATCGCGCTCGATCCCGCCTTCGCGGCCGATCAGCACGTGATCGCTGGCGGGCAGGCCTTCCGTCGGCAGCACCGCGCGCAGCAGCTCGCGAAAGCGGCGCTTCATGCGGTTGCGTACCACGGCATTGCCGATCTTCTTGGTGACGGTGATCCCGAACCGCATCGTGTCCGCGCTGTTGGGGTTCACAAGCAGCACAAAACCGGGGCGCGACACGCGCAGGCCCCGGTTTGCGGCAAGGAAATCGGCCCGGCGGGTAAGCACGGGCAATTTCGGTGATTCGGTCAGGCCGACAGCTTCTTGCGGCCGCGGGCGCGGCGAGCGGCCAGAACCTTGCGGCCGCCGACGGTGGCCGTGCGGGCGCGGAAGCCATGGCGGCGGGCGCGGACAAGGCGGCTGGGCTGGAAGGTGCGCTTCATGGTAACCTCGAATAAATTCAAAACAGACGCCGCCTTGGCAAGCGACGCCATTACAGGGGCGGGCCGTTAACGGAGCGCCGCCGCAGAGTCAAGCGCGGCACGGACAAACGGCATCAGTCGAGATGCACCCATTGACCCATGTCGGCGGCGGTTAGCCAGCGGGCATCGTCGTTGGGGACGGAATTGGTCATGGCATAGAAATTCCGCGCTTCGGGTTCGCTCATGCCCATGTCCCGGTAGTAGGCGATGTAGGCGCGGTTTTCGGGCGCGTCAGCGGGATAGTCACGCGCTTCAAGGCCATCCTCGTCGGCCCAGGAATGGACCGCGAATTCGGCGCCCGGATCGGCAATCCGGCTCTTGCCCGCAAGGAACAGTTCGACCCCGCCCGACCGGACCGATCCGCCATCGGGCACGTGGGTCGAAAGCCCGCGCGCATGAATCATCCGGCCAAGTTTCAGGTTGGCGCGGTCGTCTTCGGTGCCGGGGCAATCGATCATCTCGATCAGGCTGATCCCCGGATAGGCGCGCAGCATCGCCTCGAACTGGGCGGGGCTGGACGTGTCGGTCACATCGACCAGCGCGGCGCGGCCCGGATCGAGCACGCGGAACGGGCCGAAGCTGGCAATGCCGGCAGGGATCGCTGCGGGCGCGGCACTGACGAAGCGGTCGGAGCCGGCGGGCTCGACCACGACAGTCTCGTAAACCGTCTCCGTCACTACGAAGTCGCGCGCGGCAACCGGGCTTGCCGTGAAGGCCAGCAGAGGCATCAGCAGGGACAGGATCCGGCGCATGACCGGATTATGCGGCGCGCGGCCTTACCGGGGTGACAAGCCCAAAGGTTAAGGCCGCGTTTCCGCCATTATGGCGCCGGTCACGATGGACAGCGCGGGCGGGCTGTTCCATCAGGTGCAACTACGTGATTCTGCGGGGGGTTTGCTTGGTCGCACTGGTCCAGACGGTGGCCTATCTGGGGCT
>NZ_JAYSBK010000037.1:0-28488 GCF_041915465.1 Novosphingobium sp.
GTAACAGCGCCGGGTGTTTACTGGAGAGAGAGATGGCAACAGCAGCAGTTCAGGCGCAAGCCGCAGCGACCCATGTCGACGTACTGATCGTGGGTGCAGGGGTTTCAGGGATCGGTTCGGCCTATCACCTGCAGGACCAGTGCCCGGGCAAGAGCTATGTTATCCTTGAGCGGATGGACACCTTTGGCGGCACCTGGGAAACCCACAAGTATCCCGGCGTGCGCTCTGACTCCGACCTTTACACCTTCGGATACCGCTTCAAGCCGTGGGTCGGCACGCCGATCGCTTCGGCCCAGGCGATCCTCGACTACATGAACGAGGTGATCCAGGAGAACGGGATCGACCGGCACATCCGTTATGGCCACACGATCACCAAGTGTTCGTGGGACAGCAAGACCAACCTCTGGACGGTGCTGGCGCGCCGCAAGTCGGATGGTGAAACTGTAACCTTCACCTGCAATTTCCTGTGGATGTGCCAGGGCTATTACGATCACGAAAAGCCCTATACGCCTGAATGGCCGGGCATGGACAAATACAAGGGCCTGCTGGTTCACGCCCAGCTGTGGGATCCCAAGATCGACTACAAGGGCAAGCGCGTGCTGGTGATCGGTTCGGGCGCGACCGCGGCCACCGTGATCCCCGAATTCGCCAAAGACGCGGCGCACGTCACCATGCTGCAGCGTTCGCCCACCTACTTCTATTGCGCCGAGAACAAGAACGAGCTGGCCGATCGCCTGCGCGAGATCGGGATCGACGAGCCCACCATCCACCGTGTCGTGCGCGCCCAGATCATGTATGATCAGGACCAGATGACGAAGCGCTGCATCGAAGAGCCCGACACCGTGTTCGAAGAGCTCAAGGAACTGATCCGCGCCTTTACCGGCAAGCCGGACTTCCAGTTCGAACCGCACTTCACGCCGAAGTATCGCCCCTGGCAGCAGCGCCTGGCGTTCTGCCCCGAAGGCGACATCTTCCGCGCGGCGGTCGAAGGCAAGCTCTCGGTGGTCACCGACACGCTCGAAACCTTCACCGAAAAGGGCGTGCGCACCGCCTCGGGCGAGGAAATCGAAGCCGACATTATCGTTGCGGCCACCGGCTTCAACCTGCTGATGATGGGCGGCATCCCGTTCGACGTCGATGGCAAGCCGGTCGATTGGCACGAAACCGTGAACTATCGCGGCATGATGTTCACCGGCGTGCCGAACATGGTCTGGGTGATGGGCTATTTCCGCGCCAGCTGGACCCTGCGCGTCGACATGCTGGGCGATTTCGTCTGCAACCTGCTCAAGCACATGGACGAACGGGGCGCCAAGCGCGTCGACGTTGCCCTGCGCGACGAGGACAAGGACATGCCGCTCTCCGACTGGATCGAGAATGACAACTTCAACCCCAGCTACCTGATGCGCGGGCTGAAGCTGATGCCCAAGCGCGGCGACAAGCCCGAATGGCGCCACAACCAGGATTACTGGGCCGAGCGCGAGCAGATCCCGCACATCGATCTCGAAGGCAGCGAATTCGTCTATGACGGGGTTCGCGCCGGCGCAAAGGTGGCGGAACCCGCCTGACCTTTCGCTAATCCTGAAAACAAGACGGCGGTGCTGATTGCCAGCGCCGCCGTTTTGCTTTTTAACGCCGCGCGATGAGCGACAAGACAATCTGGTGGGGCGGCACGCGCCCCGATCTCGACGCGATGACCCAGGGCGGGGCCGGTTCGATGAACGGCTGGCTGGGGATCGAATTCACCGACTGCGGCGATGACTGGATCCGGGCGCGGATGCCCGTGAACGAGCGCACCCGCCAGCCGTTCGGGCGGCTCCACGGCGGGGCCTCGGTCGCCTTTGCCGAAACGATCGGCTCGGTCGCGGCGGGCTGGTGCGTCGATCGCACGAAGTTCGTCGGCGTCGGCATGGAGATCAACGCCAACCACATCCGCCCGGCCTATGACGGCTGGGTCTATGCCACGGCGCGGGCCGAATCGCTGGGCCGCACGACCCAGGTCTGGACGATCCGGATCGAGGACGAGGCGGGCAAGCTGGTCTGCATTTCGCGCTTTACCGTCGCTGTGATCCCGCTGGAGCGCAAGTAAGGCGCGCCGCCAGCGGGTTGGACGCTCCGCCGGTTCAGCCCTGCGCGGCCTTCCAGTCGCGCTTGATCTTCTTCGCAAGGCTCCACTTGTGGACCTCGGTCGGGCCGTCATAGATCCGGAACGCGCGCACTTCGCGGAAAACCTGCTCGACGACGGTATATTCGGTCACGCCGCGCCCGCCCATTACCTGCACGCAGCGATCGGCGATGCGCATCAGGGCTTCGGACACCGCGACCTTGGCCATCGAGCTTTCCGCCGTGCCGAGCGAGCCGGTATCGAGCACCGAAGCGCACCAGGCGATCATCAGTTCGGCCTGCTTCAGGTCAATGAGGTTCTCGGCCAGCATGAAGCCGACGCCCTCGTGGTCGATCAGCGCCTTGCCGAAGGCGTGGCGGCGGTTGGCATAGTCGCTCGCGATTTCGTGGGCGCGCTGGCAGCAGCCGAGCCAGCGCATGCAGTGCGACAGCCGCGCCGGGGAAAGGCGCACCTGCGCATACTTGAAGCCTTCGCCCGCCTCGCCCAGCATCTGGTCGGCCGGAATGCGCAGGTTCTCGATCACCACCGTGGCGTGGCCGCCGGGCATCGAGCTGTCGATGGTGTTGGGCACGTGTTCGATGCGGATCGCGGGATCGGGCAGGTCGACCAGGAACATGCAGGCTCCGCCGCCCGCGGCGACGTCCTCGGCCTTGGCCATGACGATGCCGACAGTCGCGCCTTCCGCCCCGGTGATGAAGGCCTTGCGCCCGTTCACCACCCAGTGGTTGCCGTCCTGACGGCAGGTGGTCTGCATCATCGAGGGATCGCTGCCCGCCCCGCCTTCCAGCGCCGGTTCGGTCATGAAGAAGGCGCTGCGGGCGCGGCCTTCGACCAGCGGCTTCAGGAAACGTTCCTGGATTTCGGGGCTGCCGACCTTGCCCAAGAGGTACATGTTGCCCTCGTCAGGCGCCATGGTGTTGACCGCCAGCGGACCGAGCGGCGAAAGGCCCGATTTCTGCAGCACATAGGCCGTTTCCAGCTGGGTCAGGTGGCCGCCATCGGGCAGGATATGCGGCGTCAGCACCCCGGCCTTGCGGGCCAGGTCGCGCATTTCATAGACCAGTTCATCGAGCGGCGCGCCGTGGTGATCGCGGCGGGGATCGCGTTCATAGGGGATCACCACCTCGCGCACGAAGCGTTCGACCCGTTCCCCGATTTCCAGTGCGCGCTGCGTGGGCATCCTGTTCATTCCTTGTGCTTGCGAATCCCGGCATTGCCGTCCATCGTGCGATTTAACCGCGCGATTGAATTTGCGCTAAAGCAGACCGCCAGAAGAATTGGGAGAGGGAAATCCAGCAATGTTTGAAAAATTGACCCTGCCCTTGATGTGCGCGCCGATGAGCTTCGCCTCGTCGGTCGATCTTGCCACGGCTTGCGTGCGTTCCGGCGTGATCGCGGGCTGGCAGGGCGGCACCTACACCCCCTTCGACGAATTCAAACGTTACCTGGCCGCCCTGGCCGAAGCCGAAGGCGCGCCGCCGATCGTCAACCTGCCCAGCCGCATCGCCAGCGAGGAGACGGGCGAGGCCAAGCTGGCCCTGCTCGAAAAATACCGCGCGCCGCTGGTGCTCTCCAGCCTGGGCGATCCCTCGCGGCTGGTCGAGCGGGTCCACGGCTGGGGCGGGCGCGTGGTGCAGGACGTGACGACCATGCGCCACGCCGAAAAGGCACTGGAAGCCGGCGTCGACGGGCTGATGGTGACCTGCTCGGGCGCGGGCGGGCACACCGGGTTCCTAACCCCCTTTGCTTTCGTTCCCGCGGTGCGGCGGGTCTATGACGGGCTGCTGATCGTGGCGGGCGGGATCGCGGACGCGGCCGGGATCTATGGCGCGCTGGCGCTGGGCGGAGACATTGCCTGCATGGGCACGCGCTTTATCGCCACGCCCGAATCTGGCGTGGTCCAGGGCCACCGCGACATGATCGCCCATGCCGGGATCGACCGGATCGTCACTTCCTCCGCCATGAACGGCGTTCCCGCCAACTGGATCCGCGATTCGCTCGAGGCGGTCGGCCTCGATGCCGCGCAACTGGCGGGCGGCAAGATCGACATGCCCGAAGGCGTGCGCGCCTGGCGCGACACTTTCAGCGCCGGACAGAGCGTCGGCCTGATCGACGAAGTCGAGCCGGTCGCCAGCCTCACGACACGCCTCGCAACCGAATTCGCCGCCCTCGCCCCCCACGTGAAGTGGCGCGAGCGGCTGGCGGCCATCGAAAGCCAATGGAGCAACTGACATGAGCGATTATCCCCTGCCTTACACCAGCGACGATCTCAGCGGCCGCGTCGCCATCGTCACCGGCGCGTCGTCCGGCCTTGGCGCGCGCTTTGCCCGCGTGCTGGCGGCCAAGGGTGCCAAGGTTGCGCTCTGCGCGCGCCGGCTTGACCGGCTCGAAGCCCTTGCGGCCGAAATCAAGGCGGCGGGCGGCGAGGCCATTGCCGTGCAGATGGACGCAACCGACGCGGCCAGTCTGATCGCCGCCGTCGACGCGGCCGAGGCTGCGTTCGGCACGGTCGACATCCTGATCAACAACGCCGGGATGCCCGATGCCCAGCGCGCCCACAAGATGAGCATCGCGCTCGTCGACCAGGTGCTGGGCGTGAACCTGCGCGGGCCGTGGATCCTGGCCTGCGAAGTGGCCAAGCGCCTGATCGAGGCGAAAAAACCGGGCCGGATCGTCAACATCAGCTCGGTCGCGCACCTGCGCTATGACGGCAACGGCGCGGCGCTCTATGCCGTGACCAAGACCGCAATCGCCCGCATGACCGAGGCGCTGGCGGTGGAATGGGCGCCCTTCAACATCAACGTCAACGCCATCGCGCCGGGGATGTTCGTCTCGGAAATGACCGACGGGATGTTCGAGCGCATGGGCGGCAATCCCGCCGAACACCTGCCGCGCCGCCGCGTGCCGGTGCCCGAACAGATGGATTCGACCCTGCTCTACCTCGTCGCACCCGCCAGCGAATGCGTGACCGGCGCGACGATCCGCATCGACGACGGGCAAAGCTCGGTCGTCCGCGCGCGGCAGTGAGGACGCGGCGATGGGCATCACCCTCTTCGCCTTCAACACCGGGTGGTTCCAGTGCCGCCCGGGCTATTTCGTAGAAGGCGACGAGGGGGACTATCTGCGCGGCCCCGTTCCGGCCTACCTGATCGAGCATCCCAGTGGCCGGGCGCTGTTCGATACCGGCATGGGGGTGCGTTACCGGCGCGAGCTGGCCGACGCACTTCCTGCCAACAAGTTCGGACTGCAATGGTTCGAGGGGATGGACATCGCCACCCGGCTCAAGGCGATCGGGGTCGATCCGGCGAGCATCGACTGGATCGTCAATTCGCACCTCCACATCGACCACTGCGGCGGCAATGCGCTGATCCCCAATGCGACCGCGATCATCCAGCGCCGCGAATGGGCGGCGGCGAAGGGCAATCCCGAGCCGGGGCTGTACGAGGCGCTCGATTTCGACACCGGCCAGCCGGTCAAGCTGATCGACGGCGAACATGACCTGTTCGGCGACGGGACCGTGCGGATCGTCCCTACCTGGGGCCACACCCACGGCCACCAGAGCGTGATCGTGAAGCTGGCGCAGGGCGAAGTGCTGCTCGCCGGGGATTGCTGCTATACCGAGCGCAATCTCGACGTGATGGTCCTGCCCCGCGCCACGGCCGATGTGGAGCAGGGACTGCTGACTTTCGAACGGCTGGCGAAGGCGCGTGCCGGGGGCACGACGATCCTGTTCGGCCACGATGGCAAACAATGGGCGCACGTGAAGGAAAACGTGCAGTTTGATTTGGGGAAATGACCATGTTGGTAACAATTGAACGCGATGGCCCGGTGGCCGTGGTGACGATGAACCGCCCCGAGGCGATGAATGCGCTCTCGCGCGGGCTGCGGGCGGAACTGGCTGCAGCGATGGAAGCGGTCAATGCCGATCCCGAAGTACGCGCTGTGGTGCTCACCGGTGCGGGCACGCGCGCCTTCACCGCCGGGCTCGATCTCAAGGAGCTGGGCGTCGAGGGGCTGGGCGCGGCCAATGCCTCCGAACCGCTCGCCAATCCGGTGAAAGCCATCGAAATCTGCGCCAAGCCCGTTATCGGCGCGATCAACGGCGTCGCCATCACCGGCGGGTTCGAAGTGGCGCTGGCCTGCGACATCCTGATCGCTTCGGAAAACGCGCGCTTTGCCGATACCCACGCCCGCGTCGGGATCATGCCGGGCTGGGGCCTGTCGCAAAAGCTCTCGCGCCTGATCGGGATCAGCCGCGCCAAGGAGCTTTCGCTCTCGGGCAATTTCCTCGACGCCGATACCGCCTGCGCCTGGGGCCTGGTCAACCGCGTGGTCCCGGCTGACGAACTGCTGAACGCGGCAAAGAAACTCGCGGCCGACATCGCCACGGCCGATCCGGGCATGGTCCAGGCCTACAAGGCGCTGATCGACGAAGGCTTCGCTCTGCCCTTTGGCGAAGGCATGGCATTGGAACACGCGAAAAGCTCGGCCGCCAACAGCCAGGTGAACAAGGATGAAGTCGAAGCCCGCCGCCGCGCCGTAATGGAACGCGGCCGCGCGCAGAACTCCTAGCCGAACCGGCCGCTTACCCGCTCGGCCATATCCGGACCGACGCCGGCCGAATTGAACACTTCCCAGGCCAGCCCCGCTTCCAGCGGCAGGTCGGCCTGGGCGGTATAGAGCGCCTTGTAGGCCAGCACCGAATGGCGGCTCTGTGCCGCGATTGCGCGGGCCATGTCGCGGGTGCGCGCCTCGAGCTCGTCGTCGGGGACGCAGTGATTGGCAAGGCCGATCCGCGCGGCTTCGGCGCCGCTCACCGGCAGGCCGGTAAAGCTGATCTCGCGCGCCTTCCACTGGCCGACCCGGCGCGGCAGGCGCTGGCTCATCCCCCAGATCGGAACGAGCGCGAACTTGCCATGGGTATCCGCGAACGAGGCGCTTTCCCCCGCCAGGATGATGTCCCCGGCCAGCGCCAGCTCCAGCCCGCCGGTAAAGCAGCCGCCCTGCACGGCCACGATCACCGGCTGGGGCAGGTTCGCGAGCCGCGTGACGATGCTGGCCTGGTAATTGGCCCGGGGCGCCGCCACGCCCCGTTCCTTGAGGTCATTGCCCGCGCAGAACACCGGCCCCGCCGCACGCAGCACGACCACGCCGATCTTGTCGCGGGCATCCTCGATCCGCGCGATGTGCGCATCCAGCTCGCCCCACAGCGCCAGGTTCAGCGCATTGCGCTTGTCCGCGCGGTTGAGGGTCAGCGTGGCAACGCCGCCGTCCGCTTCGAAGGTTACCAGCTGGCTCATCTTGGACTCTCCCGATTGCTTTGAGTCCAGTTGACCATGCCAGCCCGCCGTGGCAAGGGCGCATCGCACCCGGGCGGGTGTAGCTCAATGGTAGAGCAGCAGCTTCCCAAGCTGAATACGAGGGTTCGATTCCCTTCACCCGCTCCAGCTGCCCTTTCCAGAAGCGCCCAGACCTTCTCGACAAACCCCCGAAAATCATTGTAAATCTGCGGTTATCGGTCCGCAAACTTCCCATGCCGTCCATGTGCAGCCCGACGAATTGAGGGCCATTGTGGGTGCGCCGCTTCTCCTTGCCTGCGAACCGATACTTCAAGCGCCAGAGTTTTGATCCTTTGGGGAAGACCTCAACGTAGAGCCCTTTGCCATCAGCCTCATTGACCGGCTTGTTGATCGCCCGAATCGCCCGGATTTCCGTGTCTTTGAGCGGCATTTGGGGGCATCGCCTTTCGCAGATTCACCCGCGAATTCCCGATATGACCCCAGACATGCCCCCAAATTGGGCGGATTGCGGGGGCACGCCAGCAATCGCCAAGCGACAATGGGAGACGATAAAGGGCAGATTTCTGCCGGTTTGTCGATAGTTTGGGGGATGCTCAGCCACAAGCAAATGGTGCCCAGAAGAGGACTCGAACCTCCACGCCGTTTCCAGCGCCGCCACCTGAAGACGGTGCGTCTACCAATTCCGCCATCTGGGCACGGGGCAGGGGGCCGAAGCGCCCGCTGCCGGGTAGGAGGGCGCCACTAGCGGGGGGCGGGGGGGCTTGTCAACGGCGAATCCGGCGCGCGGTGCCGATTGCAGGATTCAGGCGCGCGCGCCGCGGGTTATCATGCGCATCGCGGCGTGGCGCAGGGTTTCGAATGGGGGCGAGTTATCGAGCTTGCCGGCCATGCGCAGCATCACCAGCCCATGAATCGCCGCCCAATAGGCGTGGGCGATAAGATCGGCATCGCCCGTCAGCAGCCCCGCCTCGACCATGTCGCGGACATAACCGGTGAGCGTGCGGTTGGACCGCTGTTCGGCGCGGTGCAGTTCGGGCGACTTTTCGCCTTCGTCGAGCCCATTGGCAAACATCAGGCGGTAGGCGGCCGGTTCGTCCTGCGCGAACTGGACATAGGCATCGCCGATCGCGCGGCTGCGGTCCCACAGATCGTCCGTGCTGGCATGGGCGGCCTCGATCCGGTCGGAGAACCGGTCATGCGCCGCGATCCGCAGCGCATCGAGCAATTCGGCCTTGCTGGCGTAGTAGCGGTAGAGCGAAGCCGCCGTCCAGCCGAGCTCGGCCGCGATCGAGCGCAGCGAGATGGCGTCCGGGCCGTGCGCCGCGACGTGCCGCTCGGCCGCGGCGCGGATCCGCTCGCGCACGCCCAGCACCTGTTCCTCGGTCAGCAGCACAGCCATGCGCTTGCCATACTAAACGGTGTTCGTTATGCAAACTACTAAACAGTGTTTAGAACAGGAGAGAGGGCATGGCCGAAGGCTATCGGACGATCACGGTTGAAAAGCGCGGGCAGGTTGACTGGCTGACGCTGAACCGGCCCGAGGCGCTGAATTCGATCAATCTGGAAATGGTCGGCGAGCTCAACGACTACTTCGGCAAGCTCTATCACGATGGCTCGGTGCGCGTGGTGGTGATGCGCGGCGCGGGCAAGGCGTTCTGCGCCGGGCTCGACATCAAGGAGCATCACGACCGGGGCGAAGTGCCGTTCGGCGGCGGCTATGGCTTCCAGGGCTATCTCGCCGATGTCTACATCAAGATGCGGCGCTGCCCGCAGGTGATCGTCTCGCTCATCCACGGCCCGGCCTGCGGCGGCGGGTTCGCCTTCGCGCTGGCCAGCGATATCCGCATCGCAGGCGAATCGGCGCGGATGAACGCGGCCTTCATTCGCATCGGGCTGTCCTCGTGCGACATGGGGGTGAGCTATTTCCTCCCGCGCCTGGTCGGCGGCTCAATCGCGGCGGAATTGATGCTGACCGGCCGCTTCATCAAGGCAAGCCGCGCGCTCGCCGTGGGCCTCGTGGCCGAAGTCGTGCCCGACGACCAGCTGGAAGCCGCGGCCCAGCCGTGGATCGACGACCTGCTCCATGCCTCGCCGATGGGCCTGCGCATGACCAAGGAAGGCCTCGCCATGGCGATCGACGCGGGCAGCCTCGAAGCCGCGATGGCGATCGAGAACCGCAATCAGATAATGACCTCGCGGAGCGGCAACTTCGCCGAAGGCATGCGCGCCTTCATGGAAAAGCGCGCGCCCAACTACGCCCCTGAATAATCAGCAGGACAACGCCCGATGAACGCCCAGACTGCCGTTAACGAGCCCGGCCTCGAAAAGTATCCGCACGTCTTCTCGCCGCTGAAGGTCGGCCATACGACGATCCGCAACCGCATCCTGATGGGTTCGATGCACACGGGCCTTGAAGATGTGCCCAATGCGGCCGAACGCCTGTCGGCCTACTTCGTCGAGCGCGCCAAGGGCGGGGTCGGGATGATCATCACCGGCGGGATCACCCCGCACCCCTCGGGCGGCAAGGGCGCGAAGCTGTCCGAGCCTTCGGAAGTGGCGTTGCACCGGCAGGTGACCAACGCGGTCCACGCCGCCAGCCCGGATGTGAAGATCTGCATGCAGATTCTCCATTCCGGTCCGCTTGCCCATACGCCCGAATGCGTCGCGCCTTCGCCGGTCAAGTCGCGGATCGGGGCCTATACCCCGCGCGAACTCGACGAGGACGGGATCGAGGAACAGATCGCCGCCTTCGCCAACTGCGCCGCACTGGCCAAGCAGGCGGGCTATGACGGGGTCGAGATCATCGGTTCGGCCGGCTACCTCATTTCCACCTTCCTGGTGCAGAAGACCAACCTGCGCACCGACCAGTGGGGCGGTTCGTGGGAAAACCGGATGCGCTTCCCGGTCGAGGTGGTGCGCCGGGTGCGCGCCGCCGTGGGGCCCGACTTCATCCTGGTGTTCCGCATTTCCGCGATGGACATGCTGCAGGAAGGCCTTGCCTGGGACGAAGTGGTGAGCCTTGCCAAAGCGCTCGAGGCCGAGGGCGTGGACGTCATCTCCACCCACTTCTGCTGGCATGAAAGCTTCGTGCCGACCATCGCCACGATGGTCCCGCGCGCGGCCTTTGCCGGGGTAACCGGGCGGCTCAGGAAGGAGCTGTCGATCCCGCTGATCACCTCCAACCGCATCAACATGCCCGATGTTGCCGAAGCCGTGCTGGCGCGCGGCGATGCCGACATCGTTTCGATGGCGCGCCCGATGCTGGCCGATCCGGATCTGGTCAACAAGGCCCGCGAAGGCCGCGAGGACGAGATCAATACCTGCATCGGCTGCAACCAGGCCTGCCTTGATCACACCTTCACGGGCAAGCTCACCTCGTGCCTGGTCAATGCCCGCGCTTGCCGCGAGACCGAGCTGAACTTCCCCGCCGTGGCCGCGCCCAAGCGGATCGCGGTGGTCGGCGCGGGGCCGGCAGGCCTGGCCTTTGCGACGCTGGCGGCGCAGCGCGGCCACAAGGTCACGCTGTTCGATGCCGGGTCCGAAATCGGCGGCCAGTTCAACCTCGCCAAGCGCATTCCGGGCAAGGAAGAGTTCTACGAAACGCTGCGTTACTTCGCGCGCGAGATCGAGGTGACCGGGGTCGAGCTGAAGCTGGGTACCCGCGTCGATGCCGCAGCCCTCAAGGCGGCGGGCTTCGACGAAGTGGTGATCGCCACCGGGATCGAACCGCGCAAGCCCGCGGTCGAAGGGATCGATCACCCCAAGGCGGTCGGCTATATCGACGTGATCCGGGGCAATGCCAAGGTCGGCAAGAAGGTGGCGATCATGGGCGCGGGCGGGATCGGCTTCGACGTCGCCGAGCTCATCACCCACGAAGGCAAGTCGGCCGCGCTCGACATCGATGTCTTCGCCATGGAATGGGGGATCGACTTCAAGAACCACCCGCGCGGCGGCGTCACCGGGGTCGAGCCGGTTGTCGCCCGCAACGAGCGCGAGGTGGTGCTGCTCCAGCGCAAGACCAGTGCGGTCGGCAAGGGGCTGGGACGCACCACGGGGTGGACCCACCGCATCACCCTGCAGCGCCGCGGCGTGCAGATGATCGCGGGCGTCGAATACCTCAAGATCGACGATGCGGGGCTTCATTGCACGGTCGGCGGCGAACCGACCCTGTTCGAGGTCGACACCGTGATCGTCTGCGCAGGGCAGGAACCGGCGCGCGGCCTGCACGACGAACTGGCGGCAGCAGGGGTGTCCTCGCACCTCATCGGCGGGGCGCTCGAAGCGGGCGAACTCGATGCCAAGCGGGCGATCCTGCAGGCATCGGAGCTGGCAGCCGCGATCTGATTTCGCCGCTGCGCGTGCGGCAGGGTCTTCACAAGGCTGTGAATCCCTGCCTAATCGCCACCAACCGATTCAGGAGAGGACCAGAGGGCCATGCGCCAGTTCACCGAAGACCAGATCATGTTCCGCGATGCCTATCGCAAGTTCCTGGAGGCGGAAATCGCGCCGCACATGGAAGGATGGCGCGAGGCCGGGATCGTCGATCGCAGCGCCTTCGAGAAGGCGGGCGATCTTGGCTTCCTGATGATCTGGCCGGACGAAAAGTATGGCGGGATGGGCGACACGGATTTCCGCTATGAGCAGATCATCATCGAGGAAACCGCCCGCGCCGGCTGCAAGCAGTTCTACAACACCTTGCACAGCCGCCTGGTCGGCCCCTATTTCCAGCGCTTCGGCAGCGAGGAACAGCGCCAGCGCTTCCTGCCCAAGTGCGTCGCGGGCGAGACGATCCTGGCCATCGCCATGACCGAGCCGGGCGCGGGATCGGACCTGGCAGGAATGCGCACCAATGCGCAGGACATGGGCGATCACTGGCTGCTCAATGGGTCCAAGACCTATATTTCGAACGGGATCAACGCCGACGTGGTGATCGTGGCCGCCAAGGTGGCGGGCGCGGAAAAGAAGCATTCGATGGTGCTGCTGATCCTCGAGCGCGGGATGGAAGGGTTCGAGCGCGGCCGCAACCTCAAGAAGATGGGGATGCCCGCGCAGGACACCGCCGAGCTGTTCTTCAACAACGTCAAGGTGCCCAAGGCCAACCAGCTGGGCGAGGCCGGCAAGGGTTTCTACTACCTGATGGAAGGCCTCGCCGAGGAACGCCTGATCTCGGCCGTGGGCTGCGCCGCCAATGCGCGCAAGGCCTTCGACATCACCCGCGATTACGTCTCGCAGCGGCAGATCTTCGGCGCGCCGCTGGCCGAACAGCAGAACACCCAGTTCCGCATGGCCGAGATGGATACCGAGATCGAACTGGCGCAGGTCTATATCGACCACTGCGTTGCCGCGCACAACGCCGGGCAGCTGACCAGCAACATGGGCGCCAAGGCCAAGATGGTCGCCTCCGAAGTCGAGTGGAAGATGCTCGACCTTGGCGTGCAACTCCACGGCGGGGCGGGCTTCATGGACGAATACCCGATCAGCCGGATGTTCTCCGATGCGCGCATCAACCGCATCCTGGCCGGCTCGAGCGAAGTCATGCGCCTGATCATCGGGCGCGACGTGTTCTCGCAGAAATACCAGAGCCTGTTCGACTGATCAGAAGGGCCCCTCCGGCCCCGGCTTGCACCTCCCCCCGCTTGCGCTAGGTTGGCCGGGGGGAGAGCAATCCCATGAGCTTGACTGCCGCCGGCCTGCTTGCGCTGGCGTTGATCCTGGTGCTGTTTGCAATCGCCGCGCTGGTCGAGGCGCGGGGGCCTGCGCTGGCAGGGCGCAAGCGGCTGCGCCACGGCGCCTATATGCTGGCGCTGGGGGTCTACTGCTCGAGCTGGACTTTCTACGGCGCGGTTGGCAGCGCAGTGCGCGATGGCTGGTCCTACCTGCCGATCTATGCCGCACCGATCCTGTTGCTGCTGGCCGCGCCGCGCTTTCTTGCCCGGCTGACCCAGGCCGTCGCCGAGGAACAGGCCACCACCGTATCCGACTTCATCGCCGCCCGCTTCGGAGGCGACGTGGTCGTGGCCCGGCTGGTGACGATAATCGCGCTGCTCGGCACCATTCCCTATGTTGCCCTGCAGCTGCGCTCGATCGGCGATGCCATGGGAATCGTTTCGGGGCGGCCGGTCGAAGCCGGGGTAATGGTGGTTGCCGCCTTGCTGCTGGCCCTGTTCGCGGCCCTGTTCGGTGCCCGCCGCTATGAGCTGGCGGGCCGCAGCGAAGGGCTGGTCTATGCGATCGGGCTCGATTCCCTGTTCAAGCTCGCGGCCCTTGCCGCCGTCGCGATCCTGGCGGTCGCAGTGCTGCTCACCCGCAACGATCCCGCGGCAGTGGGGATCGGCCTGTCCCATCTCGCCGAGCGGTTCCGCCCCGAACGCCTGTCGCTCGACGTGGCTGTAATCTTCCTGATCTCGATGACCGCGATCATCGCCCTGCCCCGCCAGTTCTACATGGGACTGGTGGAAGCGCAGGACGGCGACGACCTGGTTCGCGCGCGGTTCGGCCTTGCCGCCTATCTTGCACTGATGGCGCTGCTGGTGCTGCCCATCGCGCTTGCCGGGGCCACCCTGCTTGGCAAGGATGCCGTGCCCGATCTCTACGTCCTGCAGCTTCCGGCAATGGCCGATGGCAGGTTGGTGGTGGCCATCGCCTTGCTCGGCGGGGTCAGCGCGGCTGCGTCGATGGCGATTGTCGACACCACGGCACTGGCGACGATGGTCTCCAACGACCTCGTCTTCCCGAGCGTGCTGCGCAGCCGGACCAGTCCGGCCGAAGGTGCAATCGGCCGCTCGATGCTGATCGTGCGGCGGTTTTCGATCCTCGGGATCATGCTGCTGGCGCTGGCCTGGGCCCTGCTGGTTTCGCGCAGCAACTCGCTCGCCTCGATCGGCCTGATCGCCTTTGCCGCCATGGCCCAGTTCACGCCGCACCTGCTGCTGGCAACTTACGGCAACGGGCGGGATCCCCTCGCGGCACGGGCCAGCCTCGCCACCGGCCTGGCCTTGTGGCTCTACACGCTGGCGCTGCCGCCGATCATGCCGCAGAGCTGGCTTGCCGCGCTGGACGAAACTGTGCTCGACCCGCTGCGGCTGCTGGGTATCGGCAGCGCTTCACCGCTGGTCCACGGGGTGGTGTGGAGCCTTGGAGCCAACCTGCTGGTCTATGGCTTGCTGACCGCGCGCGGGCTGACCGCGCCGACCATTCCCGGGTTTCTGCGCGGTTCGCGCCAGGTCACCGACCTTGGCGACCTCGCCGATCTGACGGCCAGTTTCGTCGGGCGCGAACGGGTTCAGGCCGAACTGCCGCTGGCGCGCAAGGGCCAGCCAATCGACCGCCGCTCGGCCAAGCGCGCGCAGGAACTGATCGCCAGCGTGGTCGGCACCTCATCGGCCCGCGCACTGGTCACTTCAGCGCTCGCGGGCGGCACCATGAGCCTGCCCGAAGTCACCCGCCTGCTGGACGAAGGCGGGCAGAGCCTGCGCTTCTCGCGCCAGCTCCTGGCGGCGACTTTCGAAAACGTCGATGCCGGGATCAGCGTGGTCGATGCCGAGATGAACCTGGTGGCATGGAACACCCGCTATCTCGAGATCTTCAACTACCCGCCGGGACTGGTGCGGGTCGGCACGCCGGTGGCAGACCTCATCCGACACAATGCGCTGCGCGGCGATTTCGGCCCCGGCGACACCGAATTTCACGTTGCCAAGCGGCTCGGCCATATGCGGCGCGGGCAGGAACACAGCTTTGAACGCAAGCGCAACGACGGGCGCGTGATCAAGACCGTTGGCGGGCCGATGCCCGGCGGCGGTTATGTGATGAGCTTCACCGACATCACCGCCGAAGCCGGCATGCGCGAAGAGCTGCGCCGCACGCTCGACGAGCTCGAACTGCGCGTCAGCGAGCGTACCCGCGAACTGTCCGAGGCCAACCGCCGTCTCGCCAAGTCGGACCGGGAGAAGACCCGCTTCCTTGCCGCCGCCAGTCACGATCTGCTCCAGCCGCTCCATGCCGCACGGCTGTTCACCGCCGCGCTTGGACGCGATGTCGCTGAAGGCGGGCGGATGCTGGTCCACCGCGTCGAAGGCGCGATCGTGGCCGCCGAAGACCTGCTGCGGGCGCTCCTCGATATCTCCAAGCTCGATGCCGGCGGGGTGACGCCCAAGCCCGAAGCGATCAGCCTGAAGGCGTTCCTAGGCGACCTCACCGAAAGCTTCCGCCCGCTGGCCGAGGAGAAGGGGCTTGAGATGCGCCTCGGCGCCGCACCCGGCATGGTGATGACCGATCCGGGCCTGCTGCGTTCGGTGATGCAAAATTTCCTCACCAATGCGGTGCGCTATACGCCCCACGGCGGCGTGCTGATCGGCAGCCGCCGCCGGGGCGATGAATGGCGGATCGATGTGGTCGACAGCGGAGTCGGGATCGAGCCCGATCAGCTCGATGCGATCTTCGGTGAATTCACCCGGCTCGGCCAGGTCGAGGTCGAAGGGCTGGGGCTGGGGCTGGCGCTGGTCGAACGCATCGCCCGCCTGCTCGGCGGACGGGTCGATGTCGCCTCGGTTCCGGGCAAGGGCAGCCGCTTCAGCCTGATCCTGCCCGCGCTGGAACAGGACAGTCCCCGCACCGTCCCCCAGCGCGAGGGGATTCCGCCCGCCCCGGTGCGTGCGCTGCGCGTGCTGGTGATCGACAACGACGCCCTGATCGTTGAGGCGAGCTGCGCCCTGCTCGAAGGGCTGGGGCACACTCCGCTGGGTGCGGGCAACAGCCGCACCGCGCTGGCGCTGTGCGGCCATGCCGATGCCGTGCTGGCCGATTACCAGCTTGACGACGGTGAGGACGGCCTCACCCTGATTGCACAGATCCACGCGCGCCGCCCCGGCTTGCCCGCGCGGCTGATCACCGCCGAATCCGGTATCGCGATGCACCAGCGCGCGGCGGAAATGGGGATCGTGATCCTCGCCAAGCCGGTTGATCCGGCGGCGATCGAACGCTTTCTGGCCGAAGCCTCAGTGGCGCAGATCGAGCCCTAGCGAACGCGCCACCAGGGCTGCCTGGGTGCGGTTGCGCACGTCAAGCTTGCGCATGATCGCGGTCATGTGGGCCTTTACCGTGGCCTCGCTCATACCCAGCGAATGGGCGATCTGCTTGTTGAGCTGGCCTTCGAGCACCGCCAGCAACACCTTGAGCTGGGTCGGGGTGAGCCCGGCCACGGTCTCGCGAATCTCGTCCTCGGGCTGCGCCGTGACGGCCGGCGCCGCGCGGGCTGCGCCGCTGATCGCGCGGGCAATCGCGTCCTCGATCGCGCCGAGATCGGAATCCTTGCGCAGGAAGCCGATTGCGCCGAACGCGCGCACTTCATCTGCCGCCGCCGCGCCTTCCGCGCTGGAGACGACCAGAATCGGCACGGCGGGCCGCTCGGCGTGAAGCAGCGCGATGCCAGAGTAGCCGACCGCACCCGGCATCTTGAGGTCAAGCAGGATCAGCTTGAGCCCTTCGGCCGTTTCCAGCGCGCGGGCGGCACCCGCCAGTGTCCCCGCCTCGATCACCCGCGCCTGCGGCAGTACCCGGCTTACCGCCAGGGCCAAGGCCTGGCGGAACAGCGGGTGATCGTCGGCGATGAGGACGGTTTCGGTCACGCCTTCTCCAGTTGCGGCCTGTTGGCCAGGAGATGGTCCACAACCGAAGGATCGGCAAGAGTGGACGTATCACCAAGATTGCTGACGTCGTTTTCACCGATCTTGCGCAGGATGCGGCGCATGATCTTGCCCGAACGGGTCTTGGGCAGGCCGGGGGCGAACTGGATCACGTCAGGCGTGGCGATGGGGCCGATTTCATGGCGCACCCACTGAATCAGTTCCTTGCGCAGCGCCTCGTCCGGTTCGACATCGGCATTGGTGGTGACGAAGGCATAGATGCCCTGGCCCTTGATGTCATGCGGCATGCCCACCACGGCGGCTTCGGCAACCTTGGCGTGGGCAACCAGCGCGCTTTCGATTTCGGCCGTGCCCATGCGGTGGCCTGAGACGTTGATCACGTCGTCGATCCGGCCGGTGATCCAGTAATAACCGTCTTCGTCGCGGCGGCAGCCGTCACCGGTGAAATAAACGCCCTTGAAGGTGCTGAAATAGGTCTGGAAGAAGCGCTCGTGATCGCCCCAGACGGTGCGCATCTGCCCCGGCCAGCTGTCGGTCACGACCAGGCAGCCATCGCCCGCCCCTTCGATTTCCACCCCTTCGTTGTCGACCAGCATCGGCTTCACCCCGAAGAACGGCCGGGTGGCCGAACCGGGCTTCAAACCGGTCGCGCCGGGCAGCGGGGTGATCATCGTGCCGCCGGTCTCGGTCTGCCACCAGGTGTCGACGATCGGGCAGCGCCCCTCGCCCACCACCTTGTGATACCATTCCCAGGCTTCGGGATTGATCGGTTCGCCGACCGAGCCGAGCAGGCGCAGGGTCTTGCGGCTGGTCTTCGCCACCCATTCGTCGCCCTCGCGCATCAGCGCGCGCAGCGCGGTGGGGGCGCCATAGAAGATTTCGACGCCGAACTTGTCGACCACCTGCCAGAACCGGCTGGGATCGGGGAAGTTGGGTACGCCTTCGAACATCACGGTCGTCGCGCCGTTCATCAGCGGGCCGTAGACGACATAGGAGTGGCCCGTGACCCAGCCGATGTCGGCGGCGCACCAGTAGATCTGCCCCGGGCGGTAATCGAACACGTACTGGTGGGTGATCGAGGCCCAGACCGCATAGCCCCCGGTGGTGTGGAGCACGCCCTTGGGCTTGCCGGTCGAGCCCGAGGTATAGAGGATGAACAGCGGATCTTCCGCGTTCATTTCCTCCGGCTCGCAATGCGCGGACTGGGCCGAGATCGCCTCGGCCCAGTCCACGTCGCGACCCTGCACCATGGGCACGGCGGCCCCGGTGCGGGAAAGGACGATAACGGTATCGACTGCCGGGCAATGGGTGAGCGCCTCGTCGACATTGGCTTTGAGCGGCACCTTCTTGCCGCCGCGCAGGCCTTCGTCGGCGGTGAGCACGATGCGGCTGTCGCAATCCTCGATCCGGCCCGCGAGCGCCTCGGGGCTGAAACCGGCAAAGACGATCGAATGGATTGCCCCGATCCGCGCGCAGGCGAGCATGGCCACCGCTGCTTCGGGCACCATCGGCAGGTAGATGGTGACGCGGTCACCCTTCTTCACGCCGCGGCTTTTGAGCACATTGGCAAAGCGGCAGACGTCATCGTGCAGCTGGCGATAGGTGATGCGGCGTTCGGCATCGGCCGGATCGTCCGGCTCCCACAGGATCGCCACCGTGTCGCCGCGTTCGGCCAGATGCCGATCAAGCGCATTGGCGCAGAGATTGAGCGTGCCGTCGGCAAACCATTCGATCCCGAAGTCGGCTTCGTGGAAGCTGGTGCGCTTGACCTGGGTGAAGGGCTTTATCCAGTCGATCCGCTGCGCCTCCGCGCGCCAGAAGGCATCCGGGTCCGTCACCGAGGCGCGGTACATCTCGTGATAGCGATCCTCGTTGATCAAGGCGCTGTCGGCCCAATCGGCGGGTACGGGATAGAGGGCTTCGGCCATGTCAGGTTCCTCTCCGGAATACGTGCTTTGGCACGAGCCTAGCCCAGCCGGACCGGCAGCGCGCCTTAGACCAAGGTCGTAGGTCTCAGACCTTGGTCCGGCTGGGTAATAGGTTGGCCCGGGACCATGCTGGCGGGAACCCCGAGAAGGATCGTCGGGCAGCATGGAGAGGGGATTCCACATGACGAAGAAGGCAGTGGCCAAGCAGGCTGGCATCGCAGCCTTGCTCGCCGCCAGCGCGCTGGTTGCGCCGCAGATGGCATGGGCAAAGACGCCGAGCAGTACCGCCGGCATCGAAGCGCGGCTGGACAAGCTGGAAGGCGAAGTGGCCGAGCTCAAGGGCGACCTTGCCGACGCCGAGGCTGAAACCGCCGCCGCCAACGCCCGCGCCGAGGCCGCCGAGGCCCGCGCCGCCGCCGCCGACCAGAAGCTTGCCGCGATCGAGGCACGCCCGGCTCCGGCCGCGCCCCCGCCCCCGCCGCCCGCCGACGGCTTCCGGGCCGGCAGCACCACGATCAAGCTGGGCGGCTATATCAAGCTGCTGGCCGGATCGACCCGGTTCAGCGACGGCGAAGTTGCCACCAATTCGCTCGGCCGGGATTTCTATCTTCCGCAGACCATCCCGACCGGCAATGCCCCGGCCAGCCGCACCACCGACTTCACCGCCAAGCAATCGCGCTTCTGGCTCAACCTAGGCACCGATGTGGCCGGCCACGCGGTCAAGGGCTACCTCGAAGTCGATTTCCAGACCTCGCCCGGCACCCAGGGCTCGCAGCGCACCACCAACGGCTATAACCTCGCGCTGCGCCGCGCCTATATGCAGGTTGACCGGTGGACCTTCGGCCAGGACTGGTCGACCTTCCAGTACACCGGCGCGCTGCCGGAAAGCACCGACTATGTCGGCGGGGCCGAAGGCACGGTCTTCGTGCGCCAGCCGCTGGTGCGCTACAGCGCGCCGCTGGGCGGCGGGCTGACGCTGCACCTCGGCATCGAGAACCCCGAATCCGGCACGGCGACGCTCGGCTCGCCCACCCTGATCGAGAATGGCGATGATCACCTGCCCGATTTCACCGCACGGCTGGCCTATGCCGGCAAATCGGGCGAACTTTCGGTCGCCGCGCTGGGCCGGCAGGTGCGCAATGACACTTCGGGCGTCGCGGCCGATGCCGCCGGTTACGGTGTCAGCCTGGGCGGCAAGCTGTTCCTCAATCAGGAGAAGAGCGGCGATGTGCGCGTGATGGTGACCTATGGACGCAACATCTCGCGCTATGTCGGGCTCAACTTTGCGCCCGACGCGGTTTACGTGCCGGCGACCAACAGCCTTGAAAACGTCGACGTCTTCGCCGCGATCGGCGCGGTGCGGATCCCGGTGGGCCCGGGGCTGCGCGTCAACCTGATGGGCAGCTACCAGACGGTCGATTACTCCGACACGCTGGCGCTGGCCAACATCGCGGGCTTCAACAAGCGTTCGTGGAGCGCGGCGGCGAACCTGTTCTACTCGCCGGTCAAGAACATCGACCTCGGCGTCGAATATCGTCATGGTGAACGCGAGCTCGTCAGCGGTGCGAGTGGCACCACGGACCGGATCGAGTTCGCCGCGAAGTACAGCTTCTGAGAAAAACATAACAGGAGAGGGACAATGGACCTGAAACTGCACGAAACGTCCGAGCACTACGCCGGGCTGCCGCGGCACCACGTAGCGACCCACGACGAAAAGCTGATCATCACCGCCTCGTCGCTGGGCACCGTGTTCGAATGGTACGACTTCTATCTTTACGGCCTGCTCACCTCGATCATCGCCGCCAAGTTCCTGACCGGGCTGAACCCGACCACCTCGTTCATCATGGCGCTGCTGGTCTTCGCCGCGGGCTTTATCGTCCGCCCGTTCGGCGCGCTGCTGTTCGGACGGATCGGCGACATGGTCGGCCGCCGCTATACCTTCATCGTCACCCTGCTGGTGATGGGCCTGTCGACCTTCCTGGTCGGCTGCCTGCCCACCTATGAATCGGTCGGCGTCGCCGCGCCGATCATGCTGGTGGTGCTGCGCATGTTCCAGGGCCTGGCGCTGGGCGGCGAATACGGCGGCGCGGCGACCTACGTTGCCGAACACGCCCCGGAAGGGAAGCGCGGGCTCTATACCAGCTGGATCCAGATCACAGCGACCGCCGGCCTCGCCATGGCGCTGCTGATCGTGATCCTGGTGCGCTCGCCGACCACGGGCGTGGGCGAGGACGCGTTCAAGGATTGGGGCTGGCGCATTCCCTACCTGCTCTCGGGCCTGTTCCTCTGCGTGGGTCTTTGGCTGCGCCTCAAGCTGCACGAAAGCCCGGTCTTCCAGAAGATGAAGGAAGAAGGCACCGCCTCCAAGCGTCCGCTCGGCGAAGCCTTCGGCGAATGGAAGAACCTCAAGATCGTGCTGATCGCGTTTTTCGGTGCGATCGCCGGCCAGGCCGTGATCTGGTACACGGGGCAGCTCTACGCGATGTATTTCCTCGAAAAGATGCTCAAGGTCGATGGCCTCGTCGCCAACAACCTCGTCATCATCGCGCTGCTGCTGGCCACTCCGTTCTTCCTGTTCTTCGGCTGGCTGTCGGACAAGATCGGCCGCAAGCCGATCATCATGACCGGCTGCGCGCTGGCGGCCCTCACCATGTTCCCGGTGTTCCACGCCCTGGCGGCTGCCGCCAACCCGGCGCTGGCCCAGGCCCAGGCGACTGCCCCGGTTTCGGTCATGGCCAACCCGGCGGAATGCTCTTCGCAGTTCGATCCGGTCGGCGGGAACAAGTTCGACACCACCAGCTGCGACATCGTCAAGAATGCGCTCGCCAAGGCGGCCGTGAACTATGAAAACGTCGCCGCCCCGGCTGGCGCCCTGGCCACCGTCAAGATCGGGACGACCGAAATCACCGCGCCCGATCCGGCCAAGGTCAGCGGCGATGAACGCAAGGCCGCGATTGCCGACTTTGCCAAGAGCATGACCGCCGAACTCGCCAAGGTGGGCTATCCCGCCAAGGCCGATCCGGATGCGATCAACAAGCCCAAGGTAATCGCGATCCTGTTCTACCTCGTGCTGCTGGTGACCATGGTCTATGGCCCGATCGCGGCGATGCTGGTCGAACTGTTCCCCAGCAAGATCCGCTACACCTCGATGTCGCTGCCCTATCACATCGGCAACGGCTGGCTGGGCGGGCTGCTGCCGGCAATCGGCTTCGCGATGGTCGCGGCCAACGGCGATATCTACTACGGTTTCTGGTATCCCGTGGTGGTCGCCGCCCTGACCCTGGTGATCGGCCTCGCGGTGCTGCCGGAGACCTACAAGCGCAACATCGACAGCTGATCCACCCCGGGAAATGCGCCGCGCCTTGAGCCACATCAAGGCGCGGCGCACCCGTTTCACCCACGGAGTATTCCATGACTTCCCAGCTCAGCACCCGCAGCGGCATCATGCTCAATGTGCGTCCCGCCAGCGAGGCCGACGAGGCCGCGCTGACCGCGTTCTTCGACCAGGTCAGCGATGAGGACCGCCGCTTTCGCTTCTTCGCCGCGGCCGAGCATGTCAGCCACGAACAGCTCGATCCGCTGATCCATGCCGATCACTTCCAGTCGGAAAGCTTCCTGGCCTTCGACGCGGCAAATGATGCGCTGGTCGGCTCTGCCCTGCTGGCCTGCGACAAGGCGATGGACACCGCCGAAATCGCCGTCTCGATCCGCAGCGACTACAAGGGCAAGGGCGTGGGCTGGGCGCTGCTCGACTTTCTCGGACAGCAAGCCGCCGCGCGCGGCGTACGCCGCGTGATCGCGATCGAGGCCCGCGATAACCATGCCGCGATCGAACTCGAACGCGAAAAGGGCTTTACCCCCGAACCCTTCGAGGGCGACCCTACGCTGGTGATCCTGTCCAAGACCTTCCGCTGAAAAGAGCATACCCATGAGCGAAGCCTACCAGCGCGCCTGGCGCGAAAGCATCGAAAGCCCCTCGGTCTTCTGGGGCAAGGCGGCCGAGGCGATCGACTGGTTCACCCCGCCCGCTCAGGTCTATGACCCGGCGCAGGGCTGGTTCGCGGGCGGCACGCTAAACACCGCATACAACTGCATCGACCGGCATATTGCCGCCGGTCGCGGCGAGACCATCGCGCTCGCCTATGACAGCCCGGTCACCGACGTGGTCCAGCAGTTCACCTATGTCGAGCTCGGCGAAGAGGTCGGCCGGGTCGCCGCGATGCTGGCTTCGCTTGGCGTCGCCAAGGGCGACCGGGTGATCATCTACATGCCGATGATCCCGCAGACGGTCTTCGCCATGCTCGCCTGCGCGCGGCTGGGGGCGATCCATTCGGTGGTGTTCGGCGGCTTTGCTCCGCTGGAACTGGCCAAGCGGATCGACGATGCCGCGCCCAAGGTGCTGCTTACCGCCAGCTGCGGGATCGAGGGCGCGCGCACCATTGCCTACAAGCCGATGGTCGATGAAGCGCTGACGCTGGCGGGCCACCAGGTCGAACAGGTCGTGGTGTTCCAGCGCGAGCGCTTGTCTGCCGATCTTTCCGGCGCTCGCGATCTTGACTGGATGGCGCTGCGCGAGCGCGTGGCCGCCGATCCGGTGCCCGCCCCGGCTGAGATGGCCGCCAGCGATCCGCTCTATATCCTCTACACCTCGGGCACCACCGGCACTCCCAAGGGCGTGGTGCGCGAGAACGGCGGCCACGCCGTCGCGCTCGCCTGGTCGATGGCCAACATCTATGGCATTGGCGCTGGCGATCCATTCTGGGCGGCGAGCGACGTGGGCTGGGTCGTCGGCCACAGCTATATCGTCTATGCCCCGCTGCTGGTCGGCGCGACCACCGTGCTGTTCGAGGGCAAGCCGGTCGGCACGCCCGATCCCGGCACCTTCTGGCGGGTGATGACGCGCCACAGGGTGAAGACCTTCTTCACCGCCCCCACCGCGATCCGCGCGGTGCGCAAGGAAGACCCGGACGCGAACTTCCTCAAGGAAATCGGCACCGGCGAGTGCCGCGTGATCTTCCTTGCGGGCGAACGCGCCGATCCCGACACGATTGCCTGGCTTGAGGAAAAGAGCGGCCTGCCGGTGATCGACCACTGGTGGCAGACCGAACTCGGCTGGCCCGGCGTTGCCACCTGTTTCGCGCTGGGCGACCTGCGCCGCAAGCGTGGCAGCGCGGGTTTTCCGGTGCCGGGCTATCACTTCGAAATCCTCGGCGATGACGGCAAACCCGTGCCCCAAGGGCAGAGCGGCGCGGTCGCGATCCGCGAGCCGCTTGCCCCCGGCGCGTTCCGCACGCTGTGGAACAACCATGCGGGCTACGCCAAGAACTTCGCGGGCTTCCCCGGCTATTACGAAACCGGCGATGCGGGGCATTTCGACGATGAGGGCTTCCTCAACATCATGGGCCGCACCGACGACATCATCAATGTCGCGGGCCACCGCCTATCGACCGGGCAGATGGAACAGATCGTCGCCAGCCAGGACGGCGTGGCCGAATGCGCGGTGATCGGCGCGGACGACAAGATCAAGGGCATGATCCCGGTGGCCTTCGTCGTCGCACGGGCCGGGGCGGGCAGCGAGGCGGACCTCCACGCCCGCGTGATCGCGGCGGTGCGCAGCGAGCTGGGCGCGGTCGCCGCGCTCAAGACCGCCTATATCGTCCCGGCCCTGCCCAAGACCCGCTCGGGCAAGATCCTGCGCAACCTGCTGCGCAAGATCGTTGGCGGCGAGGAATACACCACGCCGCCGACGATCGAGGATCCCACAGTGCCCGCGCTGCTGGAAGCCGCTGTCAGAGGGTAGTCACCGCCATTCCTCCGGTCCGCAAAAAGTCTGCGTCCTCCCGGGCTTGACCCGGGATCCCGCTTTTCTCTCTCGGCCACGCTGAAAAAAGCCAGCTGGCCCCCGGGTCAAGCCCGGGGTGACGGCGGTAGGTGAATTCGGGCGCCTGGCTCAGTCGTCGAAGCCGACGAAGTAGGCGGCCTCGTCCACTGACTTGCGCTGCGAGGCCACGGCATTGGCGGGAAAACTGTCGTCCGGCCAGCCCATCGCGATGCAGATCATGATCACCTGATCTTCGGCGATCCCAGCGTGTTCGCGCACGACCGGGCTCTGCATGATACCCTGGCTGTTGATCACGCATCCGAGGCCCCGTGCCCAGGCGGCGTTGACGATGGCATTGGTGATCGCGCCGCAATCGAACGGCGCGATGTCGCTGCCCTGGATCACCTTGTCATAGGTCACCACGATCGAGACCGGCGCGTCGAACTGGCGAAAGCCGCGCAGCACCCAGTCGAGCCGCGCGTCCTTGTCCTCGCGCGCGATGCCCATTGCGCCGAACAGCTGCTTGGCGATTTCCACCTGCCGCTCGCGGTGGACGCCGCCATAATTCTCATGTCCCTTGAACTCGCGCGATGACGGCACGCCCGCCAGGTTGCGCTCGGTATTGCCAGCCCGGATCCGGTCGAGCGGTTCGCCGGTTATCACATAGAAATTCCACGGCTGGGTATTGAGCGATGAGGGCGCGCGCATTGCCACTTCCAGCAGTTCCCGGATCACCGCGCGCGGCACCGGTTCGTCCTTGAAACCCCGGATAGAACGGCGCGTGCGCACCACTTCATCATAGGCTGCCGTGTTCAAGTTGCTCTCTCCAATCTGATCCGGCCGGCGTTCCGCAATCCGGCCTTCAGTGCAAGGGCCGGTGTCTGAAAACGGTCGAAAAGGCGCGATGACGCATCTTCTCGAACTGCAGGATTAGCATTATAATGCCAATATTCCCACCTTTTTAGCAATTTAAATGCATTCTTGGGTGGCATATTCTTGCTTTCCGTCTCTGACTTACATCAATGACAGTAATGGCAATTCGCTCCTAGCCTCGATTGCAAGTGGGGGCGGATGTTCGTCCCCGGCAACAAGGGGAACTGAAATGACCATGCACTGGAAGGAATCGGCACAGCCTGGACGCAAGCGGGCGACGGCGTGCCTTGGGCTGCTGCTGGGCGGCTCGGCAATGCTGGCGCTGGCTCCGCAGGCGGCCTTCGCGCAATCGTCCGAGCCCCCCTATGACACGATCACCGATCTGGGCACGCTGGGCGGCTATTACAGCTATCCCTATGACGTCAGCGACGACGGCCGCGTAGTGGTGGGGCATTCCTATGTGCCCAGCAATTCCACCTATCACGCGTTCCGCTGGACCTATGCTGACGGGATGCAGGATATCGGCACGCTCACTGCCGACTGGTCTTATGCCACGGCGGTCAGCGGCGATGGTTCGACAGTAGTCGGCCATTCGTACCTTTCTTCGGGCTATTACCATGCCTTCCGCTGGACCGAAGCGGGCGGGATGCAGGACCTTGGCTCGCTATCGAGCGGCGGATCCAATGACTATTCCTATGCCGAAGCGGTCAACACCGATGGCAGCGTCGTGGTCGGCTATTCCTACGTCGACTCGGGCAGCTACCACCACGCCTTCCGCTGGACTGAGGCAGGCGGGATGCAGGATCTCGGCACGCTGTCATCCGGCAGCAACGAATATTCCTATGCCAGTGACGTGAGCGGCAGTGGCGATGTGGTGACCGGCTATTCCTACACCAATTCGGCGGGCAACTACCACGCCTTCCGCTGGACCCAGGCCGGTGGGATGCAGGACATTGGCACGCTTGGCGGCACCTACAGCTATGCCGAGGCGATCAGCCGCGATGGTTCGACCATTATCGGCCATTCGCACCTTGCAAGCGACACCGAGGCCCATGCCTTCCGCTGGACCCAGGCCGGTGGGATGCAGGATCTCGGGACACTGGGCGGCACTTACAGCTATGCCCGCAAGGTCAGCAACGATGGCGCGGTCGTGGTGGGATATGGCTACATTGCAGGCAACAACGATCACCACGCCTTCCGCTGGTCTGTGGATGGCGGGATGCAGGATCTCGGGACGCTGGGCGGGCGCTATTCCTATGCCTATGACGTCAGCGGGAATGGCGAGGTCGTGGTTGGCTATGCCTATACCCCTGAAAACGAGGGCTCATCCTACCACCATGCTTTCCGCTGGACCGAGGAAGACGGGATGCTCGACCTCGGCACGCTGGGCGGGCGCTGGTCCTATGCCACGGCGGTCAGCAACGATGGCGGCACCACGGTAGGCTACTCCGAAGTCAGCGACGGCAACTACCATGCCTTCATCTACCGCACGCAGATGATCGACTTCACCAACATGATCGCATCGTTCTGGCTGACCGCCAGCGACGTGGAAGTCGCCGCAGAGGGCCAGCGCGATATGCTGGGTCAGCTGGTTGACAGCGGCTGCACCGTTTCGATCGGACGCAGCGCCTGCATCGGCGGTGCGGCTACCTTCATGCGGTCCAATGAAGACCCCGCCGTGCCGCTGCAGCGCCGTCATGACGAAGGCTTCCGCGCCAACGTCGGCGTGCGGCTCAGCCGGACCTTCACCGCCGGGTTTGGCGCCGGCGTGTTCCAGCAGCAGGACCGGGCCTTCTCGGTCAGGCCGGGGACGGACTTCAACTATGGCGCCTGGCTTGACTGGGCACCCGAAGGCCCCAGTCGCCGCGGGCTGCACGGCCGGCTTGCAGTTGGCGGCGCGATCCAGCGCAATGTCTTCCTGCGCGGCGAAGGCCTTGAAAACGTGCAAGTGACGCCGGGCCATACCGACCTTAAGACCCTGACCGCGAAGGGCACCTTCGGCTACGGGATGGATCTTGGCGGAATGGTCTTCACGCCTGAGTTCGGCTTCACCTGGCAGCGCACCACGATGGACGGGTTTGCCGAACAGGACGGCGACTTCCCGGCAGTGTTCAACAAGACGAGTTATGAAACCTCGTTCGTGAGCGCCGGGGCAGAACTGGCCATTCCCTTGGCGCAGGACACCTATGTCACGCTGGGTGCGAAGGCCGACTTCGATGTCCAGACCAACCCAGTGGTATTGACTGGCACGTCGCAAATTCCGGGCATGGAAAACTTCGCGGTCAGTTCGCTCTATGCTCGCAAGGAAGTGCGCGGCCGGTTCGAGGCGGGCATTTCGAAGGATGTCGGGCCGGGCACGGTCGATTTCACGGCCGGCGTCCACACCCCGACCATCGGCGACAAGCCGGTCGTTGTGGTCGGCGTCGGCTTCGGGATGGACATCTGAAGCCGGATCGCAGGTCGGCCCGTCCCCTTGCGGGCCGGACACGAGCGGGGTCGGACGGGCAGCCGTCCGGCCCCGTTGGTCCATTTGCAATTACCGGACATGAATAGGTTTGCGGCACTGCACAATCACGGCTTGCCGCGCAGGGCCGGTTGGGCTTAGTCAGGTGTCAGGGAGCTTCGTCGAGGAGGAATCGCTGCTGCGGGCGGTGCAGGTTGCCCCGCGCGGAAGCGACCGCTGAAGACTGGAGCCATGAATTGCCGCAATCCCGCGATAGCCGCATCGCCGAAACCCAGGCCAAACTGATCGATGTCCTGCGCCACCGTGTTGGCAAGGACGAACGCGCGGCCAAGCAGCACG
>NZ_JAYSBK010000038.1:0-27591 GCF_041915465.1 Novosphingobium sp.
CCGGCGGCGAACAGGCGCAGCGCCGCTGTGTGGACCAGCGCGGCTTCGCGCCGATCGGCCTGGGCGCGGTAGAGCAGGACCGCGCTGATCCCCTGCGCCAAGAGCAGCGCAAAGGCGATCGCCAGCAACAGCTGGCCCTGCAGGCTGCGCGGCCAGAAACGGTGGAAGGGATTGGCCATTATGCGCTTTGCGGGGTCACCCGGCGGACATCGGCGGCCAGCATGTAGCCGCCGCCCCAGACGGTCTGGATCAGGGTCGGATTGCGGCTGTCGACCTCAATCTTGCGGCGCAGGCGGCTGACCTGGTTGTCGACCGCGCGGTCGAACAGGTGTGCCTCGCGGCCCTGCACCATGTCGAGCAGGCGATCGCGATCGAGCACCTGGCGGGGATGTTCGACAAAGGCCATCAGCAGGCGGAATTCGACCGACGAAATTGCCACCAGCGCGCCTTCGGGGCTGATCAGGCGGCGCTTGAGCGGATCGAGCTGCCAACCTTCGAATTCGAACAGTTCGTCTTCGGCCGGTGCGGCGCCGCCCTTGGCCGAGCGGCGCAGTACCGAACGGATCCGGGCGACGAGTTCGCGCGGTTCGAAGGGCTTTACGACATAGTCGTCCGCGCCAATCTCCAGACCGACGATCCGGTCCATCGCTTCGCCCTTGGCGGTCAGCATGATGGTCGGGATCGAACGGGTTTCCGAGAGATGACGGCACAGCGAGAGACCGTCCTCGCCGGGCATCATGATGTCGAGCAGGACAAGGTCGGGATTGCTGTCGCGCAGGTGGGTGCGGGCCTCGGCCGCACTGGCGGCCTGGGTCACGGCAAACCCCTGGCGCGAGAGGTACTCGGCCAGAGGCTGGCGCAGCGCCTGTTCGTCATCGACGAGCAGCAGGCTGACGGGGGAATTTTCGTCCATGTGCGCGTATTGCCGATTTCAGTCGGGCTTAGCCAGCCGGCGGCGGAGGCGGGGGCATGGCGCCGCCCATCTTGCCGCGCTGAGCCTTCCATTCCTGGCGCATCTTGGCGTGTGCCGCCTTGCGCTCTTCGGGCGTAAGCTTGCCGTCCTTGTTGGTGTCGGCCATGTCGAACATCTTGAGGTGCGCGGCGACGAATTCGTCCTTCGAGATCGCGCCATCCTTGTTGAGATCCGCCATTTCGGCCATCCGCATCATGCCTTCACCCATGCGATGGCCGTCCATGCGGTGGCCGCGCATCGGGCCGTCCCTGCCGGGGCCAGCCATATCGCGGCCAGCCATACCGGGACCAGCCATATCATGTCCGGCCATGCCGTCCGGGGCGTCCTTGTGCGCGGCGATGAATTCGGCCTTCGAAATCATGCCGTCCTTGTTGGCGTCGATCTTGTCGAACATCTGGCCCATGTGCGCCTCGCGGTCGGCCGCATCGAGCTTGCCGTCCTTGTTGACGTCCATCTTCGCGAACATTTCCTCGGCCTTGGCCTGAGCCTCGGCGCGGGTGATCGTCTGGTTGCCCATCGGATCCATCATGTGGCCGCGATCCTTGGCGATGGCAGCGCCGCCGCCAAGCAGAGCGGCGATCGAAACGCCGATCAGGATTTTCTTATTCATTGGCGAATTCCCATCCAAAAAAAGCGAAACCGCGGGTCCGCCGGGGGGGAGGGGGGTCGTAGCGGACCACGCGGTTTACGACTCCGCTTCTACGTGCCGACTGTCGCGCGATTATGCCGCAGGCCAGCGAAATTGTCGCCAATTGTCGCAGATGCCAGATGCCGTTCACCCGCGCGCAAGCATCGCGCCGCCTCAGCCCATCACATAGGCGTTGAGCTTGTTGCCATCCGGATCGCGGAAGTACCCGGCATAGAAGCCATCGCCGCGCGGTCCGGGCGCGCCTTCGTCGCTGCCGCCGTGGGCCATGGCAATGGCATAGAGCCGATCGACCTGATCCTTGTCCTTCGCCTCGAACGCGGCCATCACGCCGTTGCCGACCGTGGCTGGCTGGCCGTCGAACGGTTTGGTCGCCGCGATCCCGCAGCCGCCGCCCGGTGTGCCCCAGGCGATGAAGGTGTCAAACTCCATCATCCGCCCCGTGCCCATTTCGGCGGCGATCGCATCATAGAACTGCGCGGCGCGCGCAAGGTCGTTGGTGCCCACGGTGACATAGCCGATCATTTTCACGTTCTCCCTGCGAATCGATATGAGAACAATACAAGAACAGATCTGTCTTACAAGGGCTCGCACTGGCCCTTGAGCCATGCCCGCATTTCGCCCGACAGTTGCGGCGCCAACACTTCGAACACCTTGGCGTGATAGGCGTTCCACCAGGCCAGATCGTCACGCGTGAGCAGGCTACAATCGACCAGGTTGCGGTCGATCGGAGCGAAGGTCAGCGTCTCGAAGCCGAAGTACTCGCCGTCCTGCCAGGGGAACTCGCGGCGCTCCACCAGCACCAGGTTCTCGGTGCGGATGCCGTATTCGCCGGCCTTGTAATAACCCGGCTCGTTGGACAGGATCATGCCGGGGAGCAGTTCCTGCGCCGTCCCGGCCTGTCCGCCCGCCGCCTTGGCGATGCGCTGCGGCCCTTCGTGAACCGACAGGAAACTGCCGACCCCGTGGCCCGTGCCGTGGGCATAGTCGAGGCCCACCTGCCACAGCGACTGGCGGGCAAAACTGTCAAGCTGGCTGCCGACCGTGCCCTTGGGGAACACCGCGAGCGCAAGCGCGATGTGGCCCTTGAGCACGCGGGTGAAGCGGTCCTTGTGCTCGGGGCTCGGTTCGCCCGGGCCGATCCAGACGGTGCGGGTGATGTCGGTGGTGCCATCGAGGTACTGCCCGCCCGAATCGACCAGGTAGATCGAGTTCGGCTCGATGCGGCGGTTCGATTCTTCGGTGACGCGGTAGTGCGGGCTGGCCGCATTCGGCCCGGCGCCCGAAATCGTGTCGAACGAAAGGTCGCGCAGCAGCGGGGATTCGTCGCGCAGGGCCTGCAGCTTTGCGGCAGCCGACAGCTCTGTTTCGCCGCCCTTGGGGCCTTCCACGCTAAGCCAGTGGAGGAACCGCGCGATCGCCGCCCCGTCACGCGCCTGGGCGGCGCGGTGGCCGGCCTGTTCGACCGGGTTCTTGACCGCCTTTGCCAGCACAGTGGGGTCGGTCAGTTCGACCACCTTTGCGCCCGCCCCTTCCAGCGCGGTGAAGACCGCCTGGACCGAGCGTTCGGGGTCGACCGCCACCTTCTTGCCGGTAAGCGCCTGAAGCTGCGGCACGAAGGCCTCGCGCGGGCGGATCGTCACGGCATTGCCAAGATGTGCGCGCAGCTCGGGCGTAACCTTTTGCTCGGCGATGAACAGCTCGGCGGTGCCATCGGCATGGGCCAGCACGAACGACAGCGCCACCGGCGTGCGATCGACATCGCTGCCGCGCAGGTTGAGCAGCCAGGCGACGCCATCGAGCGCCGAGACGACCGCCGCATCCAGCCCGCGCGCGGTCAGCCATTCGGCCACGTCGCTGCGCTTGGCCTCGCTCGAGACGCCGGCATATTCCACCCCGTGGACCAGCGCCGGAGCGAGACTGGGGGCGGGCTGGTCGGCCCAGATCGCGTCGATCGGGTTGCCTTCGACAGCGACCAGCCTGCCGCCCTTGGCGCTCAGCGCCTTGTTCACGGCATCGACCCACGGCTTGCCATGCAGCCAGGCATCATAGCCAATCTGCGCGCCCTCGGGCGCTTCTGCGCCCAGCCAGGCCGAAACGCTGGTGGCGGGGACCGACTGGTAATCGAACAGCCGCCCATCGACCTGCTGGCGCACCTGTAGGGTATAGCGCCCGTCAACGAAGATAGCCGCCTTTTCCGCCAGCACCGCCGCCGTACCGGCCGAGCCGCCAAAGCCGGTCAGCCAGGCGAGGCGCTGGGCATAGGCGCCGACATATTCGCTCATGTGTTCGTCGGAAATCGGCACGACGAACCCGTCGAGACCGCGGGATTTCAGTTCCTTGCGCAGCCCATCCAGGCGCGCTTCGTGGGTATTCATCAGCATGTTTTGTGAGTCCGGCTTGCAGGGACAATGACGGCACCATAGACCCGGCGCATGACCCTGACCACACCTCCTGTTGCCGCAAAGATTCCCTCCAGCGCTACCCACCACGGCATCACCGTGACCGACGATTACGCCTGGCTGCGCGATCCCGGCTATCCCGAAGTGACCGACAAGGCCGTGCTCTCCCATCTCGAGGCCGAGAACGCCTGGTTCGAGGCGCGGATGGCGGGACAGAAGGACCGGATCGACGCGTTGTTCAAGGAAATGCGCGCGCGGATCAAGGAGGCCGACAAGTCGGTTCCGCAGAAGGACGGCGACTATCTCTACTGGATCGAGTTCGAGGAAGGTGCCGAATACAAGAAGTGGTGGCGTCGGCCTGTGGCTGGCGGCGAGGACCAACTGATCCTTGACGAAGTGGCCTTGGCCGAGGGCCACGAATATTTCCGCCTTGGCGCGATCTCGGTGTCCGCGAATGGCAAGATGCTCGCCTATTCGGTGGATGACAACGGCTCGGAACGCTTCACCGCACGGATCAAGGACCTCGCCACCGGCGAGCTGCTGGCCGACGAGATTCCGGGCACGCTCTCCAGCCTCGTCTGGGTCGCGGGCGACAAGGGGCTGGTCTATTCCCTCGCCAACGAACAGTGGCGGACCGACAATGCGCGGCTGCACTGGCTGGGCCAGCCGCTCGATGCCGACATCGAACTTTATCACGAGGATGACGAGGGCTTCCGCGTCGGCTCCTCGCTTTCGGCCAACGAGGAATGGCTGATCATCGGCAGCTCGGATCATGAAACGAGCGAGGTGCGCCTCCTCCCCGCCGCAGACCCGCTCGCCGTGCCGCTGCTGGTGAAGCCGCGCCAGACCGGCGTGGAGTACGACGTCGACCTGCATGGGCAAACGCTGTTCATCCACGCCAACGATAGCCACGAGAACTTTCGCCTCGCCACCGCGCCGCTGACCGAACCGGGAGACTGGACCACGCTGATCGAGGGGAGCGACGCCTTTTACCTGACGGGCTTCGACCTGTTCGCGGACTTCTTCGTGATCGAGGGCCGCCGCGCCGGGCTCGACCAGATCGAGGTGCGCTATTACGACGATCCCGCCCGCGTGGAGCCGATCGTGTTCCCCGAAGCGAGCTATTCGGCAGGATTGGGCGACAATCCCGAATGGGCGGTCAGCACGCTGCGCCTGTCCTACGAATCGATGGTCAGCCCGGCCTCGGTGCTGGACTACGATGTGGCGGCGCGCACGCTGACCACGCTCAAGGTCCAGGAAATCCCTTCGGGCTACGACGCCTCGCGCTATGTGACCGAGCGGCTGGAAATCCCGGCGCGCGACGGCACGCCGATCCCGGTCAGCGTGGTGATGCGCAAGGACCGCGTGGGCAGCGGGCCGCTGCATCTTTACGGCTACGGGGCCTATGGCATCGCAATCGAGCCGGGCTTTTCGACCACGCGGCTGAGCCTGGTGGATCGCGGCTTTGCCTATGCCATCGCGCACATCCGTGGCGGCGATGACCTGGGCCGCGCGTGGTACAAGGCTGGCAAGCTGGAACGGCGCACCAACACTTTCACCGATTTCGTCGATGTTGCGAAAGGCCTGATCGAGCGCGGGCTTACCGAGGCGGGGCGCATCTCGATCTCGGGCGGATCGGCGGGCGGAGAACTGATGGGCGCGGTAATCAATTCCGACCCGGCCCTGTGGGGCGCGGTGGTGGCGCACGTGCCTTTCGTCGACGTGCTGGCGACCATGCTCGACCCCACCCTGCCGCTCACACCCGGCGAATGGCCCGAATGGGGCAATCCGATCGAGGACAAGGCCGCGTTCGAGCTGATCCGGTCCTACTCCCCCTACGATCAGGTGCGCGCGCAGGCCTATCCGCCGCTGCTGGTCACGGCAGGGCTGAACGATCCGCGCGTGACCTATTGGGAACCGGCCAAATGGGTGGCGAAGCTGCGCGAGCTCAAGACCGACAGCAATGAACTGCTGCTCAAGACCAACATGGGCGCGGGTCATGGCGGCAAGTCTGGCCGGTTCGAAAGCCTCAAGGAAACGGCGGAGGAGTTTGCCTTCATCCTGTGGCAGCTGGGGGTGGACGGGTGAGCAACCGCTACAAGCAGACCTTCACGGCCGAGCCGCAGCACATCGACGAGCTCGGCCACGTCAACAACGCGGTCTGGGTCGACTGGATCCAGCAGATCGCGACCGCGCACTGGTCAGCCGTCGCCGCGCCGGAGCATCAGGCGGCCTACATCTGGGTCGTGACCCGGCACGAGATCGACTATCGCGGCAATGTCGGCCTTGGCGAGAGCGTCACCGCCGAAACCTTCATTCCCGAAGGGCCGACTGGCGCCCGGTTCGACAGGAGGGTCGATTTTTGCGACAGCGCGGGCAAGCTGCTGGTCAGCGCCAAGACCACCTGGGCAATGATCGACCGCGCCAGCGGCCGCCTCGCGCGGGTGCGCGACGAGATCACCCAGCCGTTCCGGCCGTTCGCGAACGAGGGATAGCTCACCCCGCTGCGACTAACCTGCGCCTGTGGCCCGGCAAGTCTCGCTCCCCTCCCGATTGTGGGAGGGGTTGGGGGTGGGTTCTAATCCAGCACTGCGGCCACCGGCACGTAAGCATAGCCCAGCTCACGCGCGACCGCTTCGTAGGTCACCTTGCCGGCGTGGACGTTGAGCCCGTTCGCCAGGTTCGGGTCGGCCTTGAGCGCGGCCTTCCAGCCGAGGTCCGCGATCTTGAGCGCGTGGGGCAGGGTGGCGTTGTTGAGCGCATAGGTGCTGGTCCGCGCGACCGCGCCCGGCATGTTGGCGACGCAGTAGTGGACGATGCCGTCCACCACATAGGTCGGATCGGCATGGGTGGTGGCGCGACTGGTTTCAAAGCAGCCGCCCTGGTCGATCGCAACGTCGACCAGCACCGCACCCGGCTTCATGGTGGAGAGCATGTCGCGCGTCACCAGCTTGGGCGCGGCGGCGCCCGGCACCAGCACGGCCCCGATCACGAGGTCGGCTGCGGCGACTTCGGCGGCGAGCGCGGCGCGGCCCGAATAGAGCGTGCGCACCCGGCCCTGAAAGTGGCTGTCGAGCCGTTCGAGCGTGGCGGCATCGCGGTCGATGATCGTGACGTCCGCGCCCATGCCGACGGCCATCTGCGCGGCGTTGAAGCCGACCACGCCGCCGCCGATCACCACCACCTTGGCCGGGGCCACGCCGGGCACACCGCCCAGCAGCACGCCGCGTCCGCCGTGCGCCTTTTCCAGCGCGGTCGCCCCGGCCTGGATGCTCATGCGGCCCGCAACCTGGCTCATCGGCTTGAGCAGCGGCAATGCATTCCCCGCGCCCGTCACCGTTTCATAGGCGATGGCGGTAACGCCGCTCTTCACCAGATCGGCGGTCTGTTCGGGATCGGGGGCGAGGTGGAGGTAGGTGTAGAGCACCTGGCCTTCGCGCAGCTGCGCGCGCTCCACGGCCTGCGGTTCCTTGACCTTCACCACCATTTCGCATTCGGCAAAGATCTCGGTAGCGCTGGCCTTGATGGCCGCACCGGCGGCAACATAGTCGCTATCGGCCGCACCGATGCCCAGACCCGCGCCGGTTTCGACCCAGACTTCGTGGCCATGGGCGACCAGTTCGCTGACGCTCTCGGGGGTGAGGCCGACCCGGTATTCGTGGTTCTTGATTTCCTTGACGGTACCGACACGCATGGACTGTCTCCCGCGATATATCCCGGCGCGAGTGTATCGTGCTTCAGATGCGAAGTTTTACCAAAGTTCGGCATTGCAGCGGCCATCTGCGGTGATATTAATCGAAATATAGCCATAGATCGGGAAAATATGTCGTGGACCGGGCCGACGTTGCACTACTTGAAGAACTGCAGCGCGACTCTTCCCGCTCGATCGCGGAACTGGCGGATGCGACCGGGCTTTCGCCCTCGGCCTGCCACCGCCGGGTCAAGGCACTGGAGGAGAGCGGGCTGATCACCGGCTACGGCGCGCAGGTCGATGCCCGCAAGCTGGGGCTGACGCTCCACGCCTTTGTCGAGATCACCCTGACCAGCCAGAGCCGCGAGGCGATGGACCGGTTCGAGGCGGCAGTGCAGCTCTTCGACGACATCCTCGATTGCCACCTGATGTCGGGCAGCGCGGACTACCTGCTGCGCGTCGCGGCGGTCGATCTGGAACAGTATGACCGCATCCACCGCGATTGTCTCGCGCGGCTGCCCGGGGTTTCGGCCATGCGCTCATCGTTCGCGATCCGCAGAATCAAGAACTGGCGCGGCTATCCCGTGCCGCGTGGCTAGACGCCGCCGCGCGGCTGGTTTAGCCCGCTGCCCATGTTCCTCGATTTCGCCACTCTATCGCCCGCCGACCGCTACAAGGTTCTGGTCAACACCATCACTCCGCGCCCGATCGCCTGGACGGTGACCAAGGGCAGGGACGGCAGCGTCAATGCCGCGCCGCACAGTTTCTTCAACGCGCTGGGGGACGAGCCGCCGCTGATCGTGCTGGGTCTGCTGGCCCATCATGCGCGCGGGGACGACAAGGATACCGCCCGCCTGATCCGCGAAACCGGCGAATTCATCGTCGCGCTGGTCAGCGAAGCCGATGCGGAGGCGATGAACCTGACTGCCGCCGATGCCCCTCCCGGCGTCGACGAGCTGGCCGCTGCCTGGGTTGCCACCCGCCCCGCCACCAAGATCTCCCCGCCGCTGATCGCCTCGGCCCCGGTCAATTTCGAGTGCAAGGTGTGGCAGATCATCGATCCGTCGCCGCGCTCGACCATCGTGCTGGGCGAGATCGTGGCGGCGCATATTGCCGATGCCTATGTGCAGGATGCGGCGAAGCTGCGCTTCGACACCCAGGCCATGCAGCTGATCGGGCGCCAGCACGGCGGCGGCAATTATGTGCGCAATGCAGACAGCTTTGAAATGAAGCGCGTCGGCTGGCCACTGCCTGGCAAGGATGCGGTCTGACCCTGCGTTGATCGGGCCGCTGCTGGAGCGGATCGCGGCCTGGCGAGCAGGTCATGCCGGGCTGTTCGTTCTGGGCGTCTGCGGCGCGCAAGGATCGGGCAAATCGACGCTGGTCGCCACGCTGGCCGAGCGGTTGACGCAGGCGGGTGTGGCGGTGGCGGCGCTATCGCTCGACGATCTTTACCGCACCCATGCCGAACGGCAGGCCTTGGCGCGCGAAGTCCATCCGCTGCTCGCAACGCGGGGCGTGCCGGGGACGCACGATGTTGCGCTTGGACTTGCGACGATTGCCGCCCTGGAACGGGGAGAGGCGGCGGCGCTGCCGCGCTTTGACAAGGCGGCGGATGACCGGGTTCCGCGAGGCGAATGGCCCCATGCTCCCGCCAATGCGCAAGTCTTGCTGCTCGAGGGCTGGTGCCTTGGCGCGAAGCCGCAGGACACTGCCGCGTTGGCCGCTCCGGTGAACGATCTTGAAGCGCGCGAGGATCCGGACGGGGTGTGGCGTGTCCATGTTAACGCGGCGCTGGAGGCGGACTACCAGCGCCTGTTCGCGCGGCTCGATCGGCTGTTGCTGCTTGCCGCGCCGGGTTGGGACGTGGTGGCGGGCTGGCGCGAGCAGCAGGAAGCAGAGCTGCGCCAGATAGGCGGCGCGCGGGTGATGAACCCGGCGGGCGTGGCGCGCTTCATCCAGCATTACGAGCGGCTGACCCGCCATATCCTGTCCGAAATGCCTACGCGGGCTGACCTCACGGTGCGGCTCGGCCCCAACCGCGAAGTGCTGGAGCTGATGCCGGGGGCTTGACGAGCGCCTTTGATTCGATATTTTGATAATTATCGAATCATTGGAGCGTTGCCCGTGGAATCCGATTCCGTCATTCGCGCGCTGGCCGCGCTGGCGCAGGAACATCGCCTCGCCGCCTATCGCCTGCTGGTAACGGCCGGGCCGGAGGGGATGCCGGCGGGCGCGCTTGCCGAAGCGCTGGGCGTGCCGCCTTCGTCGATGAGCTTTCACCTGGCGCAGCTCAGCAACGCCGGGCTGGTGACCCAGCGACGGCAGAGCCGCTCGATCATCTATGCCGCGGACTATCCGGTGATGACCGGGCTGATCGCCTACCTCACCGAAAACTGCTGCGCAGGCAGCGCCTGCGGCGTCAAAGCGGCGCCAGCCTGTTCAGCCAGAACCAGCGAAAGGAGTGTCGCATGAAGCGGTTCCACGTTCATGTCGGGGTGGAAAACCTTGATCAGTCGATCGCGTTCTATTCCAGCCTGTTCGGTGCCGAGCCGAGCGTGACCAAAGCCGATTACGCCAAGTGGATGCTGGAGGATCCGCGCATCAACTTCGCCATTTCGGTGCGCGAGGGCGCCGTCAAGGGGATCGAGCATCTGGGCATCCAGGTCGAGGATCAGGCCGAGCTCGCCGAAGTCTATGGCCGCCTCCAGGCTGCCGATCGTCCGGTCCTTGAAGAAGGCGCAACGACCTGCTGCTATGCCAAGTCGGAAAAGAGCTGGATCGCCGATCCCGATGGCGTGGTCTGGGAAGCCTTCCTGACCTCGGGCGAATCCACGGTCTATGGCGGCAGTCCGCAGTTGGAGCAGCTGGTTTCGGCCAATGCCGGGTCGGGTGCGTGCTGCGCTCCGCAGGTGGCCGCGGCCTCTGGCTGCTGCGGCTGAGGCGCAAGGCGTGGTGCAAGTGCGCAACGTACTGGTGCTGTGCACCGGCAATTCCGCCCGCTCGATCCTCGGCGAAGCGCTGCTGAATGCGCTCGGCGAGGGGCGGGTGCGAGCCTACAGCGCCGGCAGCAGGCCCAAGGGCGCGCCGCACCCCGGCGCGCTGCGGCTGCTGGCCGCCAAAGGCATCGACACCGCCGCGTTCCGCTCCAAGAGCTGGAACGAGTTCACCGGCCCCGACGCGCCCGCGATTGACCTTGCGATCACCGTCTGCGGCAACGCTGCGGGCGAGGCCTGCCCGGTGTTCCCCGGCACACCGCTGCGTGCGCACTGGGGCCTGCCCGATCCCGCCGACGTTACCGGCAGCGATGCCGAGGTCGACGCCGCCTTTGCCGAGACCTGGCGGCTGCTGGAACTGCGGGTGCGCGCGTTCCTGGCGCTGGATCTGGCGAGCCTTGACCGCAGCGAGGCGCAGGCCGCGCTTGCCGCTATCGGCGCGCTTGAAGGCGCGGCCTGACTCTTCCTTTCATCCCGACCGGAATCCCCATGACCCAGCCCCGTCGCCTGTCGTTTCTTGATCGCTATCTCACCGTCTGGATCTTTGCCGCGATGGCGCTGGGGATCGCGCTCGGCTCGCTGGTCCCGGCGGTGCCTGCCGCGCTTGGCGCAATGTCAGTGGGGAGCACCAGCATCCCGATCGCGATCGGGCTGATCCTGATGATGTTCCCGCCGCTTGCCAAGGTGCGCTACGAGGCGCTGGGCGCGGTGTTCCGCGACGTGAAGATCCTCGCGCTGTCGTTCGTGCTGTGCTGGATCGTCGCCCCGGCCTTCATGTTCGCACTGGCCGCGCTGCTGCTGCCGGGCGATCCCGAATACATGACCGGCCTGATCCTGATCGGGATCGCACCGTGCATCGCGATGGTGTTGGTGTGGAACCAGCTGGCCGAAGGCAGTCCGGAATATGTGACCGCGCTGGTTGCGTTCAATTCGCTGTTCCAGATCTTCTTCTACGTACCCTACGCATGGTTCTACCTGACGGTGCTGCCCCCTGTGTTCGGGCTGGAATCGCAGGTGGTCGAGATCGACTTCGTGACAATCGCCAAGGCGGTGGTGACCTATCTGGGCGTGCCGTTTCTCGCCGGCTTCCTGGTGCGCCGCACGCTGATCGCGCGGCGCGGGGTCGAATGGTACGAAGGGGTGTTCCTGCCCCGCATTTCGCCCATGACACTGGCGGCGCTGCTGTTCACCATCGTTGCGATGTTCAGCCTCAAGGGCGGGGAAATCCTGGCCCTGCCCGGCGATGCGCTGCGCGTCGGCTTGCCGCTGGTCGTATTCTTCGTGGTGATGTTCGTGGCTGCTTTCGCATTGGGCCGGGCGCTGGGGGCGGACTATGCCCGCACCACCTCGCTCGCATTCACCGCGGCTTCTAACAACTTCGAACTGGCCATCGCGGTCGCCATCGCGGCGTTCGGCCTGGCCTCGCCCGTTGCCTTCGCGGCGGTGATCGGGCCGCTGGTCGAAGTGCCGGTGCTGATCGCGCTGGTGAACCTCGCGCTTTGGTTCCGCCGCAACTGGTTCTCGGGTCAGGTCGCCGCTTAAAGCGGATTCCCATCTTTGTCGCGGTAGATGTCGCGCCGGCCGACGTGGTTGGCCGGTCCGACATAGCCATCGGCCTCCATCCGCTCGACCCACTTGGCCGCCGTGTTGTAGCCCACGCCAAGCTGGCGCTGGAGCCAGCTGGCCGAGGCCTTCTGGCTTTCGAACACGATCTGGCAAGCTTGGCGGTACTTGCGCTCTTCCGGGCTGTCCGATGCGGTCGCATCGAGGTCGTCGAAGCCGAAGCCGCCGTCTTCCGGTTCCTCGGTGACGGAATCGACGTATTCGGGCTTGCCCTGGCCGCGCCAGAAATCGGCGATGCGTTCGACTTCCTCGTCCGAGACGAACGGGCCGTGGACGCGCTTCACCGGGTCGGTATTGGGCTTGTAGAGCATATCGCCCTTGCCCAGCAGCTGCTCGGCGCCCTGTTCGCCCAGGATGGTGCGGCTGTCGATCCGGCTGGTCACGGCAAAGCTGATGCGGGTCGGCAGGTTGGCCTTGATCACGCCGGTGATGACGTCGACCGAGGGGCGCTGCGTGGCCATGATCAGGTGGATGCCCGCAGCGCGGCTCTTCTGGCTGAGGCGCTGGATCAGCACTTCGATTTCCTTGCCGACGGTGACCATCAGGTCGGCCAGTTCGTCGACGATCACCACGATCTGCGGCAGCGGCTGGTAATCGAGCTGGTGCTCTTCAAAGAGCTCCTCGCCCGTTTCGGGATCGAAGCCGATCTGGATGCGGCGGCCCAGCGGCTTGCCCTTGGCGGCGGCGGCGCGGACCTTTTCGTTAAAGCCCGACAGGTTGCGCACGCTGATTTCGCTCATCTGGCGATAGCGGCGTTCCATTTCCTCGACCGCCCATTTCAGCGCGCGCACCGCCTTGGCGGGCTCGGTCACCACAGGCGAGAGCAGGTGCGGGATGTCGTCGTAGGACTTGAGTTCCAGCACCTTGGGATCGACCAGGATCAGGCGGCACTGGGCAGGCGTGAGGCGGTAGAGCAGCGAGAGCAGGATGCAGTTAAGCCCGACCGACTTGCCCGAGCCGGTGGTGCCCGCCACCAAGAGGTGCGGCATGGTCGCAAGGTCCGCCACGATCGGCTCGCCCGCGATGTCCTTGCCCAGGATGATCGGCAGCGCGGCCTTGGAACCGGCGAACTTCTCGCAGGCGACCAGTTCCTTGAAGCTGACCATCTGGCGGTCGGCGTTGGGCAGTTCGATGCCCATCACCGTGCGCCCCGGAATCGCCGAAACGCGGGCCGAGATCGCGCTCATGTTGCGGGCGATGTCGTCGGCCAGGCCGACCACGCGGCTGGCCTTGATGCCGGGGGCGGGTTCCAGTTCGTACATGGTGACGACCGGACCGGTGCGCACGGCGGTAATCTCGCCCTTGACGTTGAAATCGTCGAGCACGGTTTCGAGCAGGCGCGCGTTGCGCTCCAGCGCCAGCTTGTCGATCTTCTGCCCGGTGCTGGGCGGGGCATCTTGCAGCAGGTCGAGCGCGGGCAGATCGAAGGTGTCGAACAGATCGCCCTGGCGGCTCCCGGAAGAGATCTGCGCAGGCTTCGCCGGGCGGGTCGGATCGGAAATTTCCGGGGCGCGGCGCGGCGCGCCGAGCAGCTGGCCGTGGGCGGGCTGGCCATTGGCATTCTGAGAGGCACGTTCCTCGCGCGGCTTCTTCTCGCGCACGGCGGAGATCACTGCGCCGATGCTGGCGGGAAGCGCCGGGCGGCGCTTGAGCATGCCGGGCAGGGTGAAGAGGCTGCCCCAATCGAGCGCGAAGACGCGCCCCGCCAGGATCGCTCCGCCCGCGAGGCAGATGAGGCCGCTGCCCAGGATCATCCAGAACCGGCCCGCTTCGGGCAACATGGCGGCAAGCGCCTTGATCGTGCCCGCGCCCAGCAGTCCGGCAATGCCGCCCCAGCCGGCGGGGAACGATGCCGATGTATCAACCGCCAGGGTCAGCACGGTGGCGAGCAGCGTCATCGCGAACAGCAATACGCCGCCCGGGCGCCACCATTTGTGGTTGGTATGTTCAAGCTCCAGATCGTCTTCCTCGACCAGCCGCCACAGCTTGCGCGCCATGACATAGAGCAGGGGCAGGAACAGCACCGAGACCGGACCGAACAGGAATAGCGCTCGCTCCGCTGCCCATGCGCCAGGCACGCCCATCCAGTTTAGCGCAGGCCCGCCCGCGGCGGTCGAGGGCGAAGGATCGGTCTGGTTATAGGTGAGCAGCGCCACGGCCAGGAACACCATGCCCGCGATCAGTGTCAGCGCGCCCGCGATCTCGCTTGCGCGGCGCAGGCTGCGCTTCAGCGCGGCGCGCCAGTCAACGCGGGTGCCGCGCTGTCCGGCAGAAATCGGGCGTGTGGCCATGATGCTCCCCTCGGGTTCGGCAGGTCTTATGCGCCCGGGGGTGACTCCGCGTCAAGAATCCCAAGGATTTCCGCGAGTCGCTTTATCGCAAAAAGGCGTCAATCGCAGCCCAGCGACGGCTTTTGAGCCGCTTTGCGCGGGCCGGATTCATGCCGCCCAGCGCGATCACGGGCACCCGCGCGTGGGCCGCGATCAGCCGCCAGCGCAAGGGACCGAGCACCGTCCCGCCCGGGTGCGAGCGGGTGGGAAAGACGGGGCTCAGCAGCACTGCGTCGGCACGTCGCGCGCGGGCCAGCTCCCGCAGCGAATGCACCGTGACCAGCCGCAGCGCCCGCCCGCCTGCGCCAAGGCGCGCGGCTTTGCCATAGGCCCCATCGGCGCCCCAGCGGCGCGCCTCGGTCGCCGATCCCGACAGGATCACGATGTGGCCATGGGCTCGGGCTGTCCGGGCAAGCTGCCGGTATCGCGCCGCGCGCGTTACCGAAGGCAGGTGATAGTGGCGGAAGATCAACCCGCTGCCGCGCGGCAGGCGGTGCAGCGCCGCTTCGAGCGCGGCATCGTTGCGTGCATCGCTGATCAGCCAGATGTTCGGGATGGGGTGGCGCGGCGGCATGGCTTCGCTATAGCACCGCGCCATGAATGAGCCACTCGAACAAGTCCGCACCCGCATTGCCCAAGCTGCGAAGATCGCCGGCCGCAAGGCGGAAGAGATCACCCTCGTTGCCATCAGCAAGACCCACCCTGCCGAGGCGATCGTGCCCCTGATCGAGGCGGGCCAGCGCGTGTTCGGCGAAAACCGGGTGCAGGAAGCGGCGACCAAGTGGCCCGCCCTGCGCGCCGCCTATCCGGATATCGAGCTGCACCTCGTCGGCCAGCTGCAATCGAACAAGGCCGATGACGCGGTCGAACTGTTCGACTGCATCCATTCGGTTGACCGGCCTTCGCTGGTCGCCGCGCTGGGTAAGGCCATGGCCAAGTCGGGTCGGCAGGTGCCGTGCTTCGTGCAGGTCAATATCGGCGCGGAAGAGCAGAAGGGCGGCTGCGCCATTGCCGACTTGCCCGCGCTGCTGGCCCAGGCGCGCGAGGCGGGGCTGCCGGTAGTCGGCCTGATGTGCGTGCCGCCCGCAGGAATCGAGGCCGCGCCGTTTTTCGCGTTGCTAGACAAGCTTGCGGCCGACGAGGGACTCGCCGGCCGCAGCATGGGTATGAGCGACGATTTCGAAACCGCGATCATGCTGGGCGCCACCCACGTCCGGGTGGGCAGCGCCCTGTTTGGTGCAAGAGCTTAAAGCTCGATCGAGACTTCCATCCCGACCACGCGGCCCTTCGACAGCGGCGAGAAGGTGCCGGCAGCCGGACGCGGATCGAACGGCACGTTGGTGCCATCCGACAATGCGCCGCCGAACGGGATCTGCGTGTCCCCGCCGAACTGCACCTGGTCGAGCAGGTTCTTGCCGTAGATCGAGAACGACAGGCCCTTCACCGGGGACTTCCAGGTGATGTTGGCATCGAGATTGTCGCTCTTGCCGATCCAGCCGAAGTTGTTGTCGGTATAGGCATAGCGATCGCGATGCTGGAAGTTGACGCGGGTGACAAGGCTACCCGCGCTTTCGCCCAGGTCCAGTTCGTGGATCACGCCGATCCCCCAGGTCCACTTCGGTACGCGCGGCAGGGCCAGCGCATAGTCTTCCGCGCCAATCGTGCCATTGCCCGAAATGTCGAAGAGGATGTTGGTGTACTTGGCGTCGATGTAGCCGACATTGCCCGACAGGATCAGGTTCGGCAGCACGGCATAGCGGGCCTCGATTTCGCCACCCCAGATGCGGGCATCGGCGGTGTTGAAGATCGACTGGGCGACGCCGGTGGAACCGCTCGACTGGTTGATCTCGCGCTGCATGTTGCCGATCTTGGTGTGGTAACCGGCAATGTTGAGCGTGCCCTTGCGGTCGGCGGTCTGGAACTTGAAGCCCAGTTCATAGCTGTCGACCTTTTCCGCGTCGAAGGCCGGGCTGCCGCTTGCCAGCGCGATCGCTTCGAACGCCGCCGGGGCGGTGATGCGGAAGTTGTAGCCGCCCGAACGATAGGCGCGGGTCCAGTTCGCATAGGCCAGGGCATCGCTGTTCAGCTTGTAGGTCAGGCCCAGCTTGGGGGTCCAACTGTCCCAGCTGCGGCTGTCGGTGAAGCCGTTGTGCTCGCTGGGGATCAGCGAATTGTTGCCGGTGGTCGGGCAGGTGCGGTCGATCACCGAGCAGGCCACGCGCGGGCGGATATAGGTGATCGCGGCGTCCTTGTCCTCCTTGGACCAGCGGATCCCGGTGTTGAGCGTCAGCTGGTCGGTCAGGTCATAGTCGGCGGCCGCGAACAGGCCGTAGACGTTGTGGTTCTGGCGACCGCCGCCATAGAAGGTCAGCGGGCTCGAAAGCGGCAGCTTGCGGTCTTCGTCATAGCCGACGTCCTGGTGGAAGACGTAGCCCCCAACCGTCAGGTCGAGCGCGCCGAACCGGCCGTTATAGCGCAGTTCCTCCGACCACTGTTCCTGCTTCAGGCGGGTCTTGGAGTGGAACAGGAACTGGGCGGTCGCGTCGATGTCGTTATTGGTCGAGGCATCGTACTTGCGGTAACCGAAGATGCTGGTGATCGCACCGTCACCGATTTCGTAGTCGGCACGGGCCACGCCGAAGTAGGCGCGCGACTGGTAGGAGCCTTCGTTGTCGAGGGCGAGCTTGAAGCTGTCGCGGGGATAGATCCCGTGGTTCTGGGCCGCCGCGCCATCACCCTTGGAATCGAAGTATTCGCCCTTGAGGCTGAGCTTGAGCGGGCCCGACTGATAGGCGAGGCCGCCGCGCAGGATAGTGGTCTCGGCCTTGCCGAAATTGCCGCCGTTATAGAGGTTCTTGAAATAGCCGCCGTCGCTGTTGTGATAGGCGGCAAGCTTGACGCCAACCGTGTCCGAGATCGGGCCGGAAACCACGCCCTGGACGGTCATGTTCATCGCGCCGCGGCCGGCATCGACCGGACCGTCGAAACCGCCGCGGAACTTGAAGCGCCAGTCCTTGGTCGGGTTCGAGCTGTTGAGCAGCACCGCGCCGCCGGTGGTGTTGCGGCCGAACAGGATGCCCTGCGGGCCGCGCAGGATTTCGACCGAATCAAGGTCGAAGGTGTCGAACACGATGCCGTTGTTCACGCCCATGTAGACGCCGTCGACGAAGGTGCCGACAGTCGGATCGATCGAGGGGATCGAGCTGTTGATGCCAAGGCCGCGGATCGAGAAGTTGGCGGTCCCGCGCGAGGTGCCGACCTGGTCGAGGCTGACGCCCGGCGCGCTATAGGTCAGCGACTGGATGTCGCGCACCTTCATCGCTTCGAGCGAACCGGCGTTGAGCGCGGTGACGGCGAGCGAGACCGACTGGACGTTCTCGACGTCCTTCTTCTTGGTCGCGGTGACGACGATCGGCTGGGTCAGTTCGGCCAGCGAGCTTTCGTCGTCGGCGCTGTCCTGGGCAAATGCCGCGCCCGGAGCGCCGGCCAGCACGCTTACGCCGGCGAGCAGGATGCTCGCACGCTTCAAGGTAATCATTGTTGGAACCCTCCCTATGGGATCGTTGTGACAGTTGCGGGCCGCGCACCTAGGGTAACGTGGCGCAACCGCAACAGCATTTGCGACGAACTGCTCGAAATCGCCTGCGAACGCCAACGGTGTTGAATTTGGGCAACACTCGTTGCGAGGCTTGCCAAGCCAGGGTCATGCGAGTTAGTGATATATATCACTAATGCAGTTAAGGTGCGCCAAATGCCTGTTTTTCCGATCTTGCTGCTCGCCGCCGATCCTGTCGAACAGCCCGACGCGGCGGCAGCAGCGCTCTCTGCCGAGATCGCCGCGGCCGACGCGCGCTTCTTTGCCACCTATTTCGACGCGGCCTGCCATCCCGACGAAGTGCGCGCGATGATAACCGACGATTTCGAGATGTATCACGACAAGGGCGGAGTGATCGCAACGTCGGCGGATCAGTTCATGGCCGACTATGCCAGCAACTGCGCCGCCCGCGAGAAGCCCGATGCCTGGCGCAGCCGCCGCGAACTCGTGGCCGGCAGCCTGCTGGTCGATCCCGTACCCGGCCTCGGCGCGATCGAGGACGGCGATCACCGCTTTTACGAGCGGCGCGGCGAAGGGCCGGAATCGCTCGCCGGGACTGCCCATTTCACCCAGCTATGGGAAAAGACCCCGCAAGGCTGGAAGCTCAAGCGCGTGTTCAGCTACGCGCACCGCAAGGCACCCTGACCGCAGCCCCGACAGGCGATCAGCTGTCGTGGCGGGCCAGTTCGTTGCCCGACAGGGTCACGACGTGGAGCAGGTTGGTCGAACCCGGTGTGCCGAACGGCACCCCGGCAAGCGCGATCAGTTTTGATCCGGCTTCGCCAAAGCCGTGACGCAGTGCCATGCGCTTGCCCTTGGCGATCATTTCCTCGAAGCTGCCGATGTCCTTCGTGACGACCGCATAGGTCCCCCACAGCAGCGCCTGACGCCGTGCGATCTTCTGCGACGGGGTCAGCACCAGCACCGGCACCACCGGGCGTTCGCGCGCAACGCGGCGCGCGGTGCTGCCCGAGCCGGTGAAAACGATGATCCCGGTTACCTTGACCGTTTCGGCAATCGCGGCACTGGCCTGGGCCAGCGCGTCGGCGGTGGTCGCATCGGGGCGCACTTCGGTGAAGTGCACCCGGTCGTAATAGCCCGGATCGTTTTCCACCTGGCCCGCGATGCGGTGCATGATCGTCACCGCTTCGACCGGCCAGGCCCCGCTGGCGGTTTCCGCCGATAGCATCACCGCGTCGGCCCCGTCATAGACCGCATTGGCCACGTCCGACACTTCGGCGCGGGTCGGCGCGGGGCTTTCGATCATCGATTCGAGCATCTGCGTGGCGACGACCACCGGCTTGCCCGAACGCCGCGTGGTGGCGACGATCCGCTTTTGCAGCGGCGGCACTTCTTCGGGGTTGAGCTCCACGCCCAGGTCGCCCCGTGCCACCATGATCCCGTCGGAAAGCTCGATGATTTCCTCCAGCCGGTCGACTGCAGCGGGCTTTTCGATCTTGGCCATCAGGGCGCCGTAACCGCCCATCAGGCGGCGCGCCTCGGCCACGTCCTCGGGCCGCTGGACGAACGACAGCGCCACCCAGTCCGCCCCCTGTTCGACCGCAAAGGCCAGGTCGCGGCGGTCCTTTTCGGTTAGCGCGGGCACCGGTACCACGGCGTCGGGCACGTTCACGCCCTTGCGGTCGGAGATGACCCCGCCGACTTCGGCAGAGCACAGGATCGCGTCTTCGTCCGCACGGATTACCGTCAGGCGCAATTTGCCATCGTCGATCAGCAGGCGCTGGCCTTTTTGCAGGACCCCGAACAGTTCGGGGTGCGGTAGGCAGACGCGGGTTTCATCGCCCGGCGTGGGATCCCGGTCGAGCGTGAAGTGGCTGCCGTGGCGGATGACGGCCTTGCCGTCCTTGAACTGGCCGACGCGCAGCTTGGGCCCCTGCAGGTCGCACAGCACCGCAACCGGTTTGCCCAGTTCCTTTTCGACCGCGCGGATCGAGGCGATCGTTTCGGCGTGGGTGGCGTGATCGCCGTGGCTCATGTTGACGCGGAAGGCGTCCGCGCCTGCCAACAGCAGCTTCCTGATCATCTCGGGCGAGCGGCTGGCCGGGCCGAGGGTGGCCAAGACCTTCACCTTGCGTCCGCGCTTGCCGAGCTTCGCCACTGTCACTTCCCTTTCAATTCTGCGCTGCCCTATGGCAAAGCAGGCTGGAAAACCCAAGGATTACCCCATGAGCTGTTCCGAAAATACGAATGCAACCCCCGGCGATCCCCTTGATGCGCTGGACGATGCCGTTGCCGCCGCCGCGTTCCGCCGGCTTGTGCGCCATTTGCGTCACCGCCATGACGCGGAGAATATCGAACTGATGGGCCTGTCGGGCTTTTGCCGCAACTGCCTGGCCGACTGGATCCGCGATGCCGGCGCACCGCTCGACAAGGCCGCCGCGCGCGATCTCATCCACGGCATGCCGTTTGCCGAGTGGAAACGGCTCTATCAGGGCGAAGCGACGAGCGAGCAGCTCGCCCGGATGGAAGCCAGTCTGGCGAAGAATGCACCCGGCCACTGATATCCCAAGACTATCCACAGGCGGCGCTTTGCCCGAATCCGGGCGGGCGGCTATCAGCCCGCCGGACCGATTCACCCCTTACCGGAGCATACCCGATGGCCGAAGCCACCGACGACCGCCTGCGCCTTCTGATCGAACGCGTCGAACGCCTTGAAGAAGAAAAGAAGGGCATCGCCGACGACATCAAGGACGTCTACGCCGAGGCCAAGGCCGTTGGCTATGATGCCAAGATCATGCGCCAGATCGTCCGCCTCAGGAAGATGAAGCCCGATGATCGCGCCGAAATGGAAGCGATTCTCGACACCTACAAGGCCGCGCTCGGCCTCGGTTGATGCGTGCGGCCCCTGGCAGGGTCAAATCCCTGTCAATTGGCCTGATTGCCCGAAACGGGATTGTCGGCTAGGGGGCGGGCCAAGTCCAATCCCTAGCTGACGGCGTTTCCATGGCAGGCCATTCCAAATTCAAGAACATCATGCACCGCAAGGGTGCGCAGGATAAGAAGCGCTCGGCGCAGTTTTCCAAGCTTAGCCGCGAAATCACCGTCGCGGCCAAGATGGGCATGCCCGATCCCGACATGAACCCGCGCCTGCGCGCGGCGGTGAACGCCGCCAAGGCGCAGTCGATGCCCAAGGACAACATCCAGCGCGCGATCGACAAGGCGAGCAAGGGTGACGCGGAAAACTACGAAGAAGTGCGCTACGAAGGCTATGGCCCGGGCGGCGTTGCGCTGATCGTCGAGGCACTGACCGACAACCGCAACCGCACCGCCACCAACGTGCGCACCGCCTTTGCCAAGAACGGCGGCAACCTCGGCGCGAGCGGCGCGGTCAGCCATGGCTTCGAACGCCTTGGCCTGATCGAATACGGCGCCGCTGCCGGGGACGAGGACAAGGTGCTCGAAGCCGCCATCGAAGCAGGCGCCGACGACGTTGAAAGCGACGATGACGGTCACGCGATCTGGGTCGCGGTCGAAAACCTCCACCCCGTCGCGCGCGAACTCGAAAAGGTGCTGGGCGAGGCCGAGGGCGTGAAGCTGGCATGGAAGCCCAGCCTCAAGACCGAGGTCGACGAAGACACCGCCAAGACCCTCTTGAAGCTGATCGACGTGCTGGATGACGACGACGACGTCCAGACCGTCTGGGGCAATTACGAGATCTCGGACGAAATCATGGAAAAGCTGGGGTGAACCCCCGCACGGCCGGCGCCCTGATCCTTGCGGCGCTGGCCGGAGGGGTGGCCTTTGGCCCGCTTGGAGCAGCGCCTGACAAGGTGCCTGCCAACCTGTGCGAGATCGACGAGCAGCCGGTCTTCGCTTGCAAGGCCGGTCGCTCGCTCGCCAGCATCTGCGTCGGACGCGAACACGCGACCTACCGTTATGGCCTGCCCGGCAGTCCGAGCCTTGCCGTGACCAGCACTGCCGACTGGAGTAACGTCCATCTGGGCGGTGTTGTCGGGCAAGGCGGCGGGCATCAGACCCATGTGCGCTTCACCACCGGGCTGATTCACTACACGGTCTATGCCGGCCTGAACGGCCGCCTGACCGACGATCCGGGGCGCAGCTATGCCGGGATCGATGTTTCGCAGGGCAAGGGCGGCGAAACCGCGATTGCCGCGATTCCCTGCGACGCCGGCTTCTGGACGTCAGCCGACTGGACCGAGCGCCTGCGCGCTGCCGCGCCGCTACGTTTCCGCGACGCGCTCGATGAAACGACGGACGGCCCCTTTGATGCGTGGTTTTGAGGCCCGATGCTGATCCTTGGCCTTGACCCTTCGCTCTCCTGCACCGGCTGGGGCTTGATCGCGCGCAGCGGCAACCGTCTGAGCCACGTGGCCAATGGCCAGGTCAAGACCGATCCGCAGGCGGCGCTGGCCGAGCGACTGGTGACGCTCGACGCCGAGCTGACGGACGTGATCGCCCGCCACCGGCCCGACTGCGCCGCTGTGGAAGAAGTCTTCGTCAACAAGAACCCGCAATCGACGCTCAAGCTGGGCCAGGCGCGCGGCGTCTGCCTGCTGGCGGCGGCGCGCGCCGGCCTGCCGGTCAGCGAATATGCCACGCGGCTGGTGAAGAAGGCCGTGGTCGGCACCGGCGGGGCCGAAAAGGCGCAGGTCCAGGCCATGCTCAAGGTGTTGCTCCCCGGCGTCAAGCTGGCCGGGGCCGACGCGGCCGATGCCCTCGCCGTAGCGATCGCCCACGCGCATCTGGTGCGTTAGCACCCTTAGCCGAAGGTCCCCACATCGTCGTCATCGAAGCCCGTCCCGCGCCGCAGGGCTGCCGCACCGCGCAGGCCCTGGATGAGCAGCACCAGCACGACCGCGCACAGCACCATGCCCGGGATGCCCTGAAGCACCAGGACATGCGCGAGCAAATCGAGCAGGACGACCACTGCCAGCACTGCGCCGATCACCAGGCCCTTGCCGTCCTGCAAGCGAAAGCCAGCGAAGGCGGCCAGCGTAACCAGCGCGATGGGAACCACGTTGATCGACGAGTGCGTTGAACTCGAGGTCTGCAAAATCGTGCTGCCGACAACCGCGCCGAAAAAGGTTGCGACAGCATAGGCGAATGCGGCGGTTCCGGCCGTGTGCGCTGCGCCGCGCGCACCCGCGCGCGTCGTGAGGTCGATGCTCCAAAAGCGTTGACCGCCATCGTTGAACGCCATCGCAATTTCCCCCCCAAAGCCCCGATGCGTTACCGCTGCCACGAACCCGCGTCCGGGACAACCGGGCTTCAGAGGTCCTCGCGCTGCAACGCGGCCTGATAGGTCCAGTGCGGGTCAGGCGCGCAAGGGCCGGGGCGGACATAGGTGCAGGCGCGTATGGCGCTGTTCGTCTGGCACGAAATCTGGAAATAGCCCGCAGCACCCGGTGGTAAGGCCGGGAAAACCAGCACGTTGGCCGAAGCCGCGACGCCAGCGGGCAGCTCTGCCTTGCCTGCCATTACCGCTGCGGGGGCGACGTAGAGCGGGACCTCGCGGGCCAGCAGGGCGGGGACGAGGTGCGCGCGCCACTGGTCGGGAATGGCAATGCCGCAGGCTTCGGCTCGCGCCGCACCGGTCTGCGCGGCCAGCGGGATCGGGCTGCCCCCGCGCATCGTGCGCGCGCCGCCCGACTGGCGCTCTGCGGCAAGGCTTGCGCCCACCCAGGCGAGGCATAGTGCAGCCAGCATCCAGCCCGCCAGCGCGCGGCCGCGTTGCAGCGCGATCTGTTCGGCCAGGCTGACCGAGGAAATGGCCGCCAGGACCACGATCAGAAAAGTCGATAGCCAGATGAAGCGGTATTCCTTGTGCGCGATCAGGCTGTGGAACACGAGGTTGGCGATCAGCGCCAGCAGCAGCGGGCGATAGCGCGCCGGGGTCAGCACCGCGCCCGCCAGGATAAACGGCGCGGATGGTCCAAGGTGGAGCAGCAGCAACCGCGCATATTCGAGCGGCGGCGCCGCGCCAAAGCGGGCGGCGCGGGCATCGCCGATGTTGTAGGCAAAGTTGACCCAGACCCATTCGAACGGCCAGCGCCCCATGGCCAGATCGCTGGCGCCGCCGATCAGCGCGGCGGCGATCCCGCCGAGGATCAGCTGCCCCCAGGCCTTCCAGTCGGCCCGCAGGCTGGCCAGCGCCAGCACGGCAACGAACGGCGCATATTGCAGCCGCACCACCACGCCCAGGGCGAGCAGCAGGCCGGCGATCCGCAGCGTGGCGGGGCGGCGCGCCTCGTCCAGCAGCAGCGGCGCGGCCAGCGCAATCAGCCCGGTCGCCAGCACTTCGGAGAGCAGCAGGGTCGAAAACAGCACGCTTTCGTACCACGCCGCCGCGACGAACAGCGCGACCAGGGCGTGGCGGCGCGAAGTCAGCGCGCCCAGCCGCCAGGCCGCGGGCAGGGCCAGCAGAGTCAGCGCCAGGAACGTCAGCCGCGCCGCATACATCGCCGCCAGCGTCCCCGGGGCCAGCTGCGCACCGAGCCACCACGGCGCGGCCAGCACCTGCGCGATCAGGCCATTGCGGGCGCCATAGCGGAATTCCCAGGGCACGATCCCGTGACCCGTTGCCAGCCGCCTGGCCTGTTCGAGATATTGCATGATCTCGTCGGCATGGCTGATGTCGAAGGGCGCGAAGGCCGCCAGGCGCAAGACGATCGCCAGCAGGACGATGCCCGCGATAGCCACGGTCCCGGAGCTGCGGCTGATCCCCTGCATGGCAAGGGTCTAGCGGCAGCGGGCCGGTTTCGACAAGCGTGCGGTCCGACAATTCCGGCCCATTTTCGCTTCCCCCCGATTCCCGCGTGTGCCATAGAACAAACCATGATCGCTAAGCTTACCGGCACGCTCGACGATTTCGGCCCCGACTGGGCGGTGATCGACGTGGCGGGGGTGGGCTATCTGGTCCATTGCAGCGCCAAGACGCTCTCTGCGCTGGGCCTGCGCGGCAATAGCTGCGTGGTCCACACCGAACTGCAGGTGAGCGAGAACGACATGCGCTTGATCGGCTTTGCCAGCGGCGAGGAACGCGCATGGTTCCGCCTGCTCACCGGCGTGCAGGGCGTGGGCTCGAAGATGGCGCTGGCGGTGCTTTCCGCGCTCTCGGTCGAGGAACTGCAGCGCGCCTGCGCTGGCGGCGATGCGGCGATGGTCGCCCGCGCGCAGGGCGTGGGGCCAAAGCTCGCCAGCCGGATCGTCAACGAACTCAAGGACAAGGCCGGCGGCCTGCCCACCGTGCCGGGTCAGGCCGTGGCGGCCGCCCCGGCAGGCTCGGCCAGCGCCGATGCGGTGTCTGCATTGCAGAACCTCGGCTTCAAGCCCAATGTCGCGACGGATGCCGTGGCACGCGCGCTGGAAGAACTTGGCAGCGCGGCGGAACTGAACGCACTGGTGCGCGTCGCCTTGAAGCGGGCGGCGGGGTGAATTTTCACGGGAGAAGCAAAATGCGTGCATCACGAATTGCAGGAGCTTTCATGGCTCTGGCGCTGGCCGGGGCAGCCGCGGCGCAGGACATGTCCAAGTTCACCGATGGCCCGGTGATTACCGGCTTCGGCAAGGTCACGCCGATCGAATCCGACCTGGCGATCCCGAAGAAGACCGTGTTCAGGGTGATCCTGGATGTCGGCACGGCCGCCAAGCCGGGCGAAGTCAATCGCGGGCTCGACAGTGCGGCGCGCTTTCTCAACATGCATGTCGCCCACGGCGTGCCGGAAAAGAACATCCACATCGTCGTCGTGGTCCATGGCAAGGCTGGCGATGATCTGACCAACGACACCTTCTACGCGGCCCGCAACGAAGGCAGTGCCAACGCCACTGCTCCGCTGGTCAAGCAGCTGCTCGCGCACGGGGTGAAGGTGTATATTTGCGGGCAGAGTGCCACTGCTTTCGGCATTTCCAAGGCCGATCTGCTGCCGGGCGTGCAGATGTCTCTTTCGGCGATGAGCACCTTTGCGATCTACGAACAGCGGGGCTACGTGCTGTTGCCGTAATACCGCTATGACCGACAACCCGCTCCTCTCCTCCGCCCGCCAGGCCGATGATGCCGATGCCGCACTGCGGCCCAAGACGTTGGGCGAATTCGTCGGGCAGGCGGCGGCGAAGGACAACCTCAGGGTATTCATCGAAAGCGCCAAGTCGCGGGGCGAGGCGATGGATCACGTGCTGTTCTTCGGTCCGCCGGGGCTGGGCAAGACCACGCTGGCGCAGATCGTCGCGCGCGAACTCGGGGTGGGCTTTCGCGCCACCAGCGGGCCGGTGATCGCCAAGGCAGGCGATCTGGCCGCGCTGCTCACCAACCTCGAAGAAGGCGACGTCCTGTTCATCGACGAGATCCACCGCCTCAACCCGCAGGTCGAGGAAGTGCTCTATCCCGCGATGGAGGACCGCGCGCTCGATCTCATCATCGGCGAAGGGCCGTCGGCGCGCTCGGTGCGGATCGACCTGCCGCCCTTCACCCTGATCGGGGCGACCACCCGCGCCGGGCTGCTGACCACCCCGCTGCGCGACCGCTTCGGCATCCCGGTGCGTTTGAACTTCTATACCGAGGACGAGCTGGAGCGCGTGATCGTGCGCGGCGCAGGGCTGCTCGGTATCGGGATCGAAGCTGAGGGCGCACGCGAAATCGCGCGGCGCGCGCGCGGCACCCCGCGGGTGGCAGGCCGCTTGCTGCGCCGGGTGCGCGACTTTGCGCATGTTGCCGGCGATGCGGTCGTTACCCGCGCCAGCGCCGATGCCGCGCTGACCCGGCTGGAGGTCGATGCACTGGGCCTCGATGCGCAGGACCGGCGCTATCTCCACATGATCGCCGATATCTACAAGGGCGGCCCGGTCGGCGTGGAGACGCTGGCGGCGGGGCTGTCCGAACCGCGCGATACGATCGAGGACGTGATCGAACCCTTCCTGATCCAGCTTGGCCTGCTGGCGCGGACCGCGCGCGGGCGCTGCCTCAACGATCGGGGCTGGCAGCACCTGGGAATCACCCCGCCGCGCGGGCAGACCTCGGGCGGGCAGGCGGGGCTATTCGAGGACAGCGAATAACCCTTTGCACCAGCGCGGCTTTTCGATTCGCGCTCCGAATGGTTCCATTTTGGGACAATTGCCCAAACCGCCCCCGGCAATCTGCAAGAATCCCGCTTCGGGACTGCCAAAACACGGTTAACGTGATTGTGGCTTTAACTTTCCTCTGCGCTTTTGGCTCTACAGGGGTGCGTTCGTGGCAGCAGTTGCGCGCGATTTCCCCCAGGGAACAACAGAGAGCAAAGCTATGTCGGTTCGGATGGCCCTCACGAAACTTGCAGCCTTCGCTGCGGGCGGTGCTGTGATTGGCGGCGGCGCGGTTCACG
>NZ_JAYSBK010000039.1:0-26864 GCF_041915465.1 Novosphingobium sp.
GCAGCAGACGGCACCCTCCCCCCCGCTGAACGCCGCGAAACCCGCGCCTGGTGCTATCCGGAACTGCGCGTCCACTACTCCGGCGAAGAAACCCGCCCGGACCTGGCCCGTGCCTTTGGCCGCCTGGCCCATCCCGGCACCTTCAGCACCACGATCACGCGGCCGGCGTTGTTCGCCGACTACCTGACCGAGCAGCTCGACTTGCTGGCCGACGATTACACAATCGAAGTCGAAGTCGCCCGCTCTGAACAGGAAATTCCCTTCCCCTATGTGATCGACGCCAGTGCCGATCTTGGCGCGATCCGCCCGGCTGACCTTGCCCGCCATTTCCCGTCAACCGAACTGGCGATGATCGGCGACGAACTGGCCGATGGCATAGCGGTCGACGGAATGGACGAGGCGATCCCGCTCGCCCTGTTCGATGGCCTGCGCACCGATTTCAGCCTGGCGCGCCTCGCGCATTACACCGGCACTGCGCCCGAACACGTCCAGCGCTTCGTGCTGTTCACAAACTACCACCGCTATGTCGACGAATTCGTCGATTGGGCGGCGATGCAACTCGGCACCAACGGCTACGTCGCGCTCTCGGGCGCGGGCGGCCTGCTGCTCGACGAGCCGACCGGGAACGCCCGCGCGCGCCTGTCCGACACGGCCTGGCGGCGCCACCAGATGCCGGCCTATCACCTGATCCGCGAGGATCGGATGGGAATCACGCTGGTCAACATCGGGGTCGGCCCGGCCAACGCCAAGACGATCTGCGATCACCTGGCCGTGCTACGCCCGGAAGCCTGGCTGATGATCGGCCATTGTGGCGGCCTGCGCGATACGCAGCGGATCGGCGACTATGTGCTGGCCCACGCCTATCTGCGCGATGACCGGGTGCTCGATCCGGTCCTGCCGCCGGAGATCCCCATTCCGGCGATCGCCGAAGTCCAGATTGCGCTCGCCCGCGCGGCCGAAATGGTCAGCGGGGATATTGGCGCGAACCTCAAGAAGCGGATGCGCACCGGCACCGTCGCCACGACCGACGACCGCAACTGGGAGCTGCGCTACACTCAGTCGGCCCGCCGCCTGAGCCTTAGCCGGGCAATCGGGATCGACATGGAAAGCGCCACCATCGCGGCGCAGGGCTATCGCTTCCGGGTTCCCTACGGCACGCTGCTATGCGTTTCCGACAAGCCGCTGCACGGCGAAATCAAGCTGCCCGGCCAGGCCAACCGCTTCTACGAGGAGGCAATCGCCGCGCACCTGCTGATCGGCACCACCACGATCGATCTGCTGCGTGCCGAAGGGGCCAGGCTCCACAGCCGCAAGCTGCGCGCCTTCAACGAGCCGCCGTTCCGGTAAGAAAGTCGACGATCGCCAGGCTCAGATCGGGCTTGGTCACGCAGCTCATATGGGTTCCGGGAATGATTGCCTGGACCGCGTTAGGCAGCACCGCAGTCAAGGCGGCGGGATCGCCATTGTCACGGTCCGTATCGCCGTTGACGATCAACGTCGGCATGGTCAGCCTGGCGAGCTGTTCGGGCGGCGTATCCGAGAAGGTCTGCAGCAGCAGCCTTGCCGCAACCCGGTCAACCTTCATGGTTTTCATGAAGGAAACCGCCGGAAAGGCGGGGTCGCCATGTTTGACGCTGTCAAACCGGTCGATCGCATCGATGAAGAAGGCCCCCCGACCGGTCCAGCCTGCCAGCCCCTCCAGCCCCATGCCGCCCAGCACTAACCGGCGCGGCGCGAGGCCCGCAATCACCCCGCGCACCGAAGTGCGCGCGCCAAGCGAGAAGCCGCACAGGTCATAGTCGGTCAGGCCGAGATGCTCGACCAGCGCGATCGCGTCCAGCGCCAGGACATCGTCGGGATAGGCGGCCGGATCGTGCGGAGCCGCGCTCTGCCCATGCGCGCGCAGGTCAGCCATCAGGCACTCGAACCCGGCCGCGGCGAGCCGTTCGGCGTGGCCCCACTTGATCCAGTTCATCTCGGCGCTGGAGAACAGGCCGTGCAGCATCACGAGCGGACGCCCTTCCCCGAGCCGATGCAGCGCAAGCTGCGTACCGCCAAAACCGGGGAAGAATTCATGGCGCAAATTCATTCCGGAACCTCCAGTCCCTTTGCCTTCCAGCGCTCCGCGACGCTGGTCGTAGTCGCGCTGTAGTGCCGGGGCAGGTCGCGCGTGTCGAGCCAAGCCTCGTGCAGGGACTCGCATCCGGCGTGGGCAACCGGCTTGAACCAGGAAGGGTCGTCGAAGCTGCCCAGAGTCAGGTCCTGCCCGCCAGTGCCGTCGATCCACGCAAATCCCAGCGGCGTTCCGCAGGCGCTGCAAAACGGTCGGCGCGCGACCGGCGAGCTTTGATACCAGTCCGGCTCTACGGTCCAGGCAATCTTGCCGGCCGGAACTTCAACGAAGGCCGCAGCAAACCCGCCGGTCGCCTTCTGGCACATCCGGCAATGACACAGGTAGGCATCGCTATTTTGAATTTCGACGCCGTAGCGGATACGGCCGCACTGGCAGCCGCCGGTCATGGTCTTGCTCATCGCCTTTCAATAGCGGTGCCTCGGCGACCTGTCATGTCCGACGGAAAATGCTGCACTGCGGCATTGACATCATAAGCACGCTTATTATATGCGCCCTTACACATGGAGAACATCGGTTATCTGCTTGGCGACCGTTCGCGCCTCTTGCGCCGCGCTTTTGATGAGCGTGTGCGGGCGCTTGGCGTGACTGGGCCGCAGGCGCGTCTGCTCTTCTACCTCACCCGGAACGAGGGGGAGAACCAGGGCTTTTACGCCGAGGAACTGGACGTGGAACCGATCACGCTGTGCCGCATGGTCGACCGGCTCGAGGAATCCGGCATGATCGAGCGACGCCGTTCCCCCGCCGACCGGCGCGCCTGGCAACTGTTTCTGACCGAGAGCAGCCGGAACAAGATCCCCGAAATGCGCGAATGCATTGACCAGTTGCTGGAAGAAATGCTCGCCGGGATCAGCCCGGACGAGCGCGATGAATTTGCACGAATATTGACGGCGATCGGTGTCAACCTGGGTGCCCGCCGCGACAACAAGGTATCGATCGATGGCTGAAGCCGATCCCCAGATTGCCGTTTCAACGGATGCCCCCGAAGTGCCCGCGCCGCGCCGCCGCGGGGGGCGCCTCGCGCTGATGTTGTCGCTGCCGCTGGCGCTGCTGATCGGCGCGCTGGTCTATTGGCAGAGCCTGCAGGGCCAGGTTTCAACCGACAATGCCTATGTCCACCTCGACAAGGTTTCGGTCAGCGCGGAAGTTTCGGGCAAGATCGTGCAAGTGTTCGTCAAGGAGAACCAGTACGTCAAGGCGGGCGACCTGCTGTTCCGCATTGATCCCGAACCCTATCAGCTCCAGCTTGCGCAGGCTGACGCGGCGATCGCGACCGCGCAGGCCAGCCAGACCGCGCTCGCCAATGCCAGCGCGATGTCGGGGGCCGATGTCGCCGCGGCCCAAGAGAACATCGCCTACGCCAAGACCAACCTGGCCCGGCAAGAGGCCCTGTGGAAACGCGGCTTCACCACCAAGGCTTCATACGATGCCGCCCAGCACCAGGTTGCCCAGGCCGAAGACCAGCTTTCCATCGCCGTGGCAAAGAGCCGCGAAGCCGAGGCAAAGCTGGCTACCGGCGCGCAGGTCCCCGGGGTCTATCCGCAGGTTGCCGCCGCGCGGGCCCAGCGCTCGACCGTCGAAATGAACCTGCGCCGCACCGAAGTGCGCGCGCCCGTTTCCGGCACGGTCAGCCAGGCGGACCGCCTGATGATCGGCCAGGAAATGGTCACCGGCCTTCCGGTCGTGACGCTGGTGGCCGACAAGAGCGCCTATATCGAGGCGAACTTCAAGGAAACGGAACTGGCCGACATGCGCGTGGGCCAGCCCGCCGAAGTCCGCTTCGACGCCTATCCGGGGGTTGTCCTGCGCGGCCATGTCGCGTCGATCGGGGCCGGCACGGGTAGCGAATTTTCGGTGCTGCCCGCCCAGAATGCCACGGGCAACTGGGTCAAGGTAACCCAGCGCGTCCCCGTGCGGATCGTGCTCGACGAGCCCTGCCCGCGCCCGCTGATCGCCGGTCTTTCAACCAAGGTGAAGGTCTTTACCGACGGCCGGAAGCACTAGGAGCCCTGAAGCCATGGCGAGCAGCGCCATTCCGGGCCGCGGCGGCCGCTCCGCTCCGCCATCGCCCCCACCCATGCCGCAGGCCGACGTGGCGTTATTGCCGGTCGAAAACCCGATTATGCTGACCGTCGGGATCATGACCGCATCGCTGCTGCAGGTTCTAGACACCACGATCGCCAACGTCGCGATCCCGCACATGCGCTCGCAGCTCGGCGCTACCGCAGATGAAATCAGCTGGGTGCTGACCAGCTATATCGTCGCCATGGCCGTCGCCATGCCAATCACTGGATGGCTGGCTGACCGGGTCGGCTCGCGTCGTCTGTTCATCTTCTCGGTCGCGGGCTTCGTGATCTCCTCGATGCTCTGCGGCATGGCCCAGAACATCACGGAAATGGTGATTTTCCGGGCCTTGCAAGGCGCTACCGGCGCATTCATCTCACCGCTCAGCCAAGCGGCCATGATCGATACCAACAAGCCCTCGCGCCAGCCCCAGATGATGGCGCTGTGGGGCATGGGGATCATGATCGGTCCGATTCTGGGTCCGATCCTGGGCGGCTGGCTGACCGAAAACTGGAACTGGCGCTCGGTATTCTATGTCAACGTGCCGCTGGGCATCCTGTCGCTGGCAATCATGCTGGCCGAACTCCCCACCCGCCCGATCGTGCAGCGACGGTTCGATCTGACCGGGTTCACGCTGGTCGCTCTGGCCCTCACCTCGATCCAGCTGCTGCTCGACCGCGGCAACCACATCGACTGGTATGATTCCGCCGAAGCCTGGATCTATACATTGGTCGGGATTTCCTGCGCGTGGATGGCCGTGATCCACCTCGCGACGGCTAAAGACCCCTTGTTCAACCGCCACTTGTTCGCCGATCCCAATTTCATCGTCGCGCTGGTCTTCATGGTCGTGATCGGGGTGGTGATGTTCGCAACAATGGCGCTGCTGCCGCCGATGCTGCAGCAGCTGTTCGGCTTCGGAGTGATCGACACCGGCGAAACGCTGATGCCGCGCGGCGTTGGCACCCTGCTCACCATGCAGCTCTCGGGCTTCGTGATCAGGCGCGGGTTTGATCCCCGCATCCTGGTCGCCTCGGGCTTCGCCATCGCCGGAATCTCGCTGTGGGAAATGGCGAACTGGTCGCTCGACGTCGACTATGCCCATGTCGCCACTTCGGGCTTTATTCAGGGCATCGGCATGGGCCTGGTGTTCATCCCGCTCAACGCGAGCGCCTTTGCCACCTTGTCGCCGGCGCTACGCACCGATGGTTCGAGCTTGCTCAACCTCTCCCGTTCGATCGGCTCGTCGATCGGCATTTCGGTGGTGACAGCCTTGTTCGCGCGGAACCTACAGATCAGCCACAGCGATCTGGGTTCGCACATCAATGCGTCATTCACCGACCTGATCGATTTCACCACGATCGATCGCTTCCAGGTCGTCGGCGAAGCGGCCTTGCGTGTGGTCGATGGCCTCGTCAACAGGCAGGCGGCCATGATCGCCTATATCGACAACTTCTACCTGATGATGTGGCTCAGCTTTGCAGCGATCCCGCTGGTTGCGATGATGCGCAAACCCGACCTGCGCCGAACACCCGGGGACAAGGACGCCGCAGTGGACCTGCCGCACTAACCCCACTCAATACGGGGCAGATCAGCCCTTCTTGAGGTGGCGCCGCCCGAGCAGTTCGGCAATCTGCACCGCGTTGAGCGCCGCGCCCTTGCGCAGGTTGTCGGAAACGCACCACAGCGACAGGCCGTTGTCCACCGTCGGGTCCTCACGCACCCGGGAAACGAACGTCGCGCCATCGCCGACGCATTCGATTGGCGTCACGTATCCGCCGTCCTCGCGCTTGTCGATCAGCATCACGCCGGGGGCCTCGCGCAGGATTTCCTGGGCCTGTTCGGCCGAAATCTCGTCCTCGAATTCGAGGTTGATCGATTCGGAGTGCCCGACGAACACCGGCACCCGAACGCAGGTGGCGTTAACCTTGACCTTGGGGTCGAGGATCTTCTTGGTTTCGACGACCATCTTCCATTCTTCCTTGGTCGAACCGTCGTCCAGGAAGCTGTCGATGTGCGGGATCACGTTGAACGCAATCTGGCGGGTGAACTTGCGCGGCTCGATCGGATCGCCGACGAAGATCGCGCGGCTCTGTTCGAACAGCTCGTCCATCCCGTCCTTGCCCGCGCCGGAAACCGACTGGTAGGTTGAGACAACGATGCGCTTGATCTTCGCTGCGTCGTGCAGCGGCTTCAGCGCAACCACCATCTGGGCGGTCGAGCAGTTGGGGTTGGCGATAATCATCTTGCGCTTGTAGCCGTCGATCGCCTCGGGGTTCACCTCGGGCACGATCAGCGGCACGTCCGGGTCCATGCGGTAGAAGCTCGAATTGTCGATCGCCACGCAGCCCGCTGCCGCTGCCTTGGGAGCATAGACCTTGGCAACCTCGGACCCAGCCGAAAACAGCGCGATGTCCCAGCCGGCAAAGTCGAAATGCTCAATGTTCTTGACCTTGAGCATCTTGCCGGTCTCGCCAAACTCGATCTCGTCGCCGGTCGAGCGAGACGAGGCCACCGCCGCCACTTCGTCGCAAGGAAACTCCCGTTCGGCGAGGACATTGAGCATCTCGCGCCCGACGTTCCCCGTCGCGCCGACAACCACTACCCGGTAACCCATCGTCTTGCTCCGTAAACTGTTGCCGTGGCCCTAGCGCCTCACTGCGGCGGCGTCACCCCGTGGCGGGAGAGGAACGCGAAGATCGTCTCCCACAGGTGGACGCCCACCTTCGGGCCGCCGACGCGGTGCGTATAGCCGGGATAGAGCATCATTTCGAACGGCACCGCCTCGCCTTGCAACTTCGCGATCAGGGCCGAGGAATTTTCGAACACCACGTTGTCGTCAGCCATGCCGTGGATCAGCAGAAATGGATCGGCGATCTTGCCCGCGTCGTCCAGCGCGTTCGCCTTGGCATAGGCTTCGGGTACTTCGCGCGGATCGCCCATGTAGCGTTCGGTGTAATGGGTGTCGTAAAGTTCCCACTTGGTCACCGGCGCGCCGGATATGCCCGCCGCATAGAGCCCCGGATCGGCCTCCAGCATCTTGAGCGTCATGTAACCGCCATAGGACCAGCCGTAGGTGGCGATCTTGCCGCCGTCCACGAAGGGCAGCGACTTGAGATAGAGGGCCCCCGCCTTCTGGTCGGCCACTTCGGGCGCGCCCATCGCGCGCCAGATCGGGCTTTCGAAGGCGACGCCGCGATTGGCGCTGCCGCGATTGTCGAGTTCGAAGAAGATGTAACCGCGCGCCGCGATGGCCTGTTCCAGCGTGCCCGCCCAGGCCCGCGTCACCGTCTGCGCGTGGGGGCCGCCATAGTGCTGGAAGAACACCGGATAGCGCTTGCCCGGCTCCATGTCGGGCAGGATCATCTTCCAGTGCAGCACGGTGCCGTCATCGGCCGTGATGGTGCCAAAGCGGGGCGCGCGGTGATGCCCGCAGAACGGCGCATAGGGATGCGCATCGTCCAGCTTGTTTTCCTCCACCCACGCGAGCCGCTTGCCGCTGGTATCGGCGAGATAGACTTGCGACGGCTGGGTCGGCGACGAGCGGCTGATCAGCAGCGTCTGCCCGCGCTTGTCCATGCTGGCGGCGTGATCCCAGCCCGGCTCGCCCAGCGTCTCCATCCGGTCTGGATGCGCCAGATCGAACGCGTAGAGCTGCATCGCCAGCGGATCATCGCGCGTGCCGAGAAAATAGACGCGGCCGTTCTGTTCATCGACGCCAACCAGCTTGCCGACCACCCACTCGCCCTTGGTCAGCTGCCGCCAATCGTCGTTCTTGAAATGATAGAGGTGGCCAAAGCCATCGCGCTCCGACCACCAGATCAGGCTACCATCGGCAAGGAAACGGTAGTTGTCCGACAGGTTGATCCAGCTTTTCGGCGCGGCCTCTTCGGCAAACCACAGCTCCGCCGCGCCTGTGGCGGGATCGACCCGCAGCATCTCCAGCCGGGTCTGGGCGCGATTCTGGCGCTGGACATAGAGCGTCTCGCCATCTGGCGCCCAGTCGACGCGGGCAAGGTAAATGTCACAGTCCGGCCCTAGGTCGACCTCGACCCGCGCCGATCCGTCGGGCCGCATCACGAACAGCGAGACCAGCGCATTGTCCGAACCGGCGACGGGATAGCGCTGCTCGAACGTGCGTGTTCCTTCTGCTCCGATCGCGGCGCGGGTGACGATCCCGACCGGCGCATCGTCGAAGCGCTGCACCGCGATCCAGCTGTCATCCGGCGCCCACCAATAGCCGGTGAAGCGCGCCATTTCTTCCTGCGCGACGAACTCGGCCTCACCCCAATGGACGGTGTCGGCAGCTTCCGCCGGACTGATCGGCTGGGCCTCGCCACCCACCTTGCCGATCCACAGCCGCTGTTCGCGCACGAACGAAAGATAGCCGCCCTTGGGGCTGAGCGCGGGGTTGAGCGCATCCGCGCTGCTCGTCGTCAGAGGCGTAACGCTGCCGTCCAGGCGCGCAAGAAACAGGTCGCCATCGAGCGGGACAAGGATCGCGGTGCCGTCGGCCGTCCATTCATAGCTGACGATGCCCTTCAGGTCACCGATCCGCTGACGCTCGCGTTGCATCTTCTCTGCTTCGGAAAGTTCCCTGCCCGAAGTAAGCTTGAGGCTGTCAACCAGCATGGACCATTCGCCGCTTGTCCGCTCAAAGCCCCACAGGTCATAGCGTTCGCGGTCTTCGGCGCGGGCGCGCAACACGGTCAGATACCGCCCGTCTGGCGAAAGCTTGACCCCGCGCGGGACTGGTCCGGCAAGACTGGGGCTGGCAAAGACGCGCGCGAAATCGAGAGCGGCAGCTTCGCTCACCGCAGCGTGTCCGGTGAGGCATCAGGAATGCAGGTCAATTTATAGTCCCAAATAGCAAAAGGGCGCCCCGACAGTGCCGGGACGCCCTTGTACGCATTTTATGCTGCGTAGCGCCAGAAGGCTTAACCTTCGCTGCGCACGTCACGGCGCTCGGCGATGCGAGCGCGCTTGCCGGTGCGGCCGCGCAGGTAATAGAGCTTCGCACGACGCACGACGCCGCGGCGAACCACGGTGATCGATTCGATGTTCGGCGAGTAGATCGGGAACACGCGTTCCACGCCTTCGCCAAAGCTCATCTTGCGCACGGTGAAGTTGCTGCCGATGCCCTTGTTCGAACGCGCGATGCACACGCCTTCGTAGGCCTGAACGCGGGTGCGTTCACCTTCAACGACGCGCACGCCAACGCGCACGGTGTCGCCGGGACGGAATTCCGGGATATCCTTCGCGGCCTTGGCGATTTCCTCGGCCTCGATCTGCTGAATCAGGTTCATTTGCCCTGGTCCTTCGTTTCATGCCGCGCGCCAGAGGCAGACTGGACCCGAGCATCCTCATGACGCTCCCAAAGATCCGGCCTGCGTAACCGTGTATCGACCTCGGACCGTGACTTTCGCCAGGCCGCGATCTTCGCATGATCCCCCGATCGCAGCACTTCAGGGATCGTGCGCCCTTCCCATTCCTGGGGCCGGGTATAGTGCGGATATTCAAGCAATCCCTGTTCAAAGGATTCCTCGGTCCCACTAGAAGCCGCGCCCATTACGCCGGGAAGCAGCCGAATGCAAGCATCTAACAGCATCAACGCCGCCGGTTCGCCGCCCGACAGCACGATATCGCCAACCGACACTTCCTCGACCCCGCGGCCTTCGAAAATCCGCTCGTCAAAACCCTCGAACCGGCCGCACAGCACGGTCACCCCCGGCCCTGCTGCCAGTTCGCGCACGCGGGCCTGCGACAGCGGTTTTCCGCGCGGGGTCATCGCGATCACCGGGCAATCGGGATGCAGGCTGCGCGCATGGTCGATCGCGCTCGCCAGGACATCGACCCGCAGCACCATCCCGGCCCCGCCGCCTGCGGGTGTGTCGTCGACGGTCTTGTGCTTGTCGATCGCGAAATCGCGAATCTGGACGGTGTCAAGGCTCCACTTGCCCTCGTCGCGCGCGCGGCCGGCCAGCGACATCCCAAGGGGTCCGGGAAACATTTCCGGATAGAGCGTCAGGACGGTGGCGGCAAAGGTCATGGCCAGCGCCTTTCCCAGATTAGCGGCGCCATCGCAAATGCTCTCTTGTCCAAGCGCCGTGAGGAGGCGACATTATGGCCATGCGCCAATACCTTCCCCTCGCCCTTCTCGCCCTCGCCGCCCCGGCTTCGGCCGAGATCATCGGCGAATGCCGCTTCGACCGCGATACGCTGACCTTTGCGGGCACGCCGGTCGAACAGGCGACCTGCCTGCTGCGCAAGGTTGGGCCGCTTGGAGTCAAGACGGACCAGCCCTTGCCGCCGATCATCGCCCAACTGCTGGAAAGCGGCGGCGCCCCCAGCCCCGCGATGACCGCAGCCGCGATAACCGCAATGCCCGAACCCTACCGCGCTTATGCCATCGAACACCTGCGCGATCCCGCCTCGCAGACGGCGGCGGGTCTGCCGGTGCTCTATTTCGTGATCCACGACACCAGCGAGCCGTTCTTTGGCAACGATCCGTTCCCCAAGCACCTCGACCGCGATCCGCGCGTCAACAGTTTTGCGTCCTATATGGACAAGACCTTTGGCGATGCGCCGGTCGCGCACATCTTTCTCAACCGCGAAGGGCAGATCTGGGCCGGGCACGACTTTGCCGAACCCTGGCGCGCCACCAAGCTGGAAAGCCGGGTGATTGGCCCCGCCGCGCGCGGGCGCTTCGTCCATATCGAAACCGTGCAGCCGCGCCGGTTCATGAAGGGCTACAGCGACCGCGAGCATACCTACGGGCCGAAACCCGGCTTTTCCGATCCGCAATACCGGATGCTGGCCGCGCTCTATGTCTATGCCAGCGCGCGGGCCGGGCATTGGCTGATCCCCGCGTTTCATTCGACCGTCGACGCCGGGATTCCCGACGCTCATGACGATCCGCAGAATTTCGAATTGAAGAGGTTCGCGAAGGAACTGGAAAAGCTGGTCAATCCGCCGCGTAAGCCGCGGTGATCAGCAGACGCTCGCCATCCCACTCCGGCACGGCCTCGGCGCGCATCGGCACCATGAAGCGCTTGCCATTGGGGCGCTTGATTTCCAGCACGTCGCCCGCACCGTAATTGTCGACCGCGATGCAGTGGCCCAGGTCTTCGCCATCGGTCGAGACGGCGGGCAGACCGATCAGGTCGGCGTGGTAATATTCGCCATCGGTCAGCGCGGGAAGCGCCGAGCGCGGGACAGTCAGCGCCGTGCCGCGCAGCTTTTCAGCAGCGTTACGATCGGTCACTTCGGCGAAGCGGGCAATCGCCCCGCCCTTGCCGTCATCGCGCAGCTTGGTGAGCGTGAGGGCGGAATCGTTGAAGGCGCGGTAGCGCTTTAACGCCACCACGCCTTCACCAAACAGCTTGAGGCGGACCTCGCCCGTCACCCCATGCGCACCGGTAACGGCGGCCAGCGTGACGGGGCGATCCTGGGCCAAGGCTTAGCCTTCAGCCGCTTCTTCGCCGGCGGCTTCAGCAGCCGGAGCTTCTTCAGCAGCAGCTTCTTCGGCCGGAGCCGCAGCAGCGGCGGCAGCTGCTTCTTCGGCTTCCTTGGCGGCTTCGATCGCGGCAGCGGCCTTTTCAGCCTTTTCCTCGGCGCGTTCCTTGGCCTTCTTGCCCGGTTCGCCCTTGCTCGGGTTCACGGTGGCGACGCGTTCCTTGATCCCGGCCTTGTCGAGCATACGGGCAACGCGGTCGGTCGGCTGGGCGCCAACGCCGATCCAGTAACGCACGCGATCTTCGACCAGACGGACGCGGTTTTCATCGTCCTTGGCCAGCAGCGGGTTGTAGGTGCCCACCTGCTCCAGGTACTTGCCGTCGCGCGGAGCGCGGCTGTTGGAAACGACGATCTTGTAATAGGGGCGCTTCTTGGAACCGCCGCGCGACAGACGCATGGAAACAGACATTTGATCTACCTTTCGATATAATTCAGATAATTAGGTTTATTTCTTCAGAAAATTCGTAAGATCGGGCGCTGAACCCAGACCGGGCAAGCTGCCTGCCCCTGGCTGCTGCCCCAGCCCCGGCATCGCCGCGCCCAGACCGCCCTTGCCGAACAGCTTGGCGAGGCCGCCCAGGCCGCCCATCTTCTTGATCTGCTTCATCGCGCGCTCCATTTCCTGGTGCATCTTGAGAAGCTTGTTCACGTCCTGCACCTGGGTGCCGGAACCGTTGGCAATGCGGATCTTGCGTTTGGCATTGAGCAGGTCGGGCCGTGCGCGTTCCTTGGGGGTCATCGAACCGATGATCGCATCCATCCGCAGCAGCACCCGGTCGTCCATGCCGCTCTGCTGCATGGCCTGCTTGGCCTTCTTCATGCCCGGCATCATGCCCGCCAGCGCGCCGAGACCGCCCATGTTCTGCATCTGCTTCAGCTGGGTGCGCAGGTCGTTCATGTCGAACTGACCCTTGGCCATGCGCTCGGCCATGCGCTCGGCTTCTTCCTGCTCGATCGCCTGCGCCGCCTTTTCGACGATCGAGACGATGTCACCCATGCCGAGGATGCGGCTGGCAACGCGGGAAGGCTGGAACACCTCAATCGCGTCGAGCTTTTCGCCCGTACCGGCAAACTTGATCGGCTTGCCGGTGACCGCGCGCATCGACAGCGCCGCACCGCCGCGCGCATCGCCGTCCATGCGGGTCAGCACCACGCCGGTCAGGTCAACCTGGCCCGCAAAACTCTGCGCAACGTTGACCGCGTCCTGACCGGTCAGCGAATCGACGACCAGCAGGGTTTCCTTCGGCACCGAGATGGCGGCAACCGCCTTCATCTCGTCCATCAGCTGCTGGTCGACGTGGAGACGGCCCGCGGTGTCCAGCAGCAGCACGTCAACTGCCTGCAGCTTGGCCGATTGCAGCGCGCGGGTGGCGATCTCGACCGGCTGCTGCCCGGCGATGATCGGCAGGGTAGCAACCGAGACCTGCTCGCCCAGCACCTTCAATTGTTCCTGCGCGGCCGGGCGATTGACGTCGAGCGACGCCATCAGCACCTTCTTGCCCTGCTTTTCCTTGAGCAGTTTGGCCAGCTTTGCAGTCGTGGTGGTCTTACCCGAACCCTGCAGACCGACCATCATGATCACGACCGGTGGGGTGGCGGCCAGATCGAGGCCCGGAACTTCCGTTCCGCCCAGCATCTCGACCAGCGCGTCGTTGACGACCTTGACGACCTGCTGGCCCGGCGTGACCGACTTCAGCACCGCGTGGCCAACGGCCTTTTCGGTAACCTCGTCGATGAAGCGGCGGACCACCGGAAGCGCGACGTCGGCTTCCAGCAGGGCGATTCGCACTTCGCGCATCGCATCGCGGACGTCCTGTTCCTTCAGCGCGCCGCGTCCGCGCAGCTTGTCGAAGACGCTGCCGAGGCGATCTGAAAGGGTATCGAACATCCGTTCGCTCACTCCATTGTGGCCGAAAACCGGCCGAAACGCGAAAAAAGCCGGTGGGCGAAACCTCGCCGACCAGCTTGCCGCTCAAAACTCTGCACTCGAGGAATGGTGGAGCCTAGCGGGATCGAACCGCTGACCTCCTGCATGCCATGCAGGCGCTCTCCCAGCTGAGCTAAGGCCCCATTCCATTCATCGCGGCGTCCCCTGGGAGGGCCACCAACCCCTTGCCACCGGTGTTATACCCTTCGGCTTGGAGGCCGCCCCTCTAGTGGCGGCCTTTCAGCTTGGCAAGAGGGTAATTTACATCAAACGTCGTCAGCGTCGCCGTCGCCGTCGATCCCGACGCCAAGGTCGTCATCGCCGCCCAGATCGACGTCGTTGTCCGGCGAATCGCCATCTTCATCGATGTCGAGATCTTCCGCTGCCAGATCGACGTCCTCGCCAACCTCGACCTTTTCCTTCTGAAGTTCTTCATAGGGAATCGGCTGCTTCGACTTGAGCACCGGTTCCGGGTGCCAGGCATAGCCGCATTCGATGCAGGTGACCGGGTTATCCTTGCCCAGATCGTAAAAGCGGGTGCCGCACTTCGGGCAACCGTGCTTGGTGCCCCATTCAGCCTTGACCATGTCAATTCCTCGATGCTGCCCGCCGTCAAAAAACCGCAGGCTAAAACCTTCAATACGTATTGGAGAGCGCCATCGTCTGCTCCAGCGCGGCGCGCGCCTTGCCATAGCGCGCGCCCGCTGTCAAAAGCCGCGCGCATTTCTTACCCGCATCCAGCCGAAAGCCCGCCAATTGTCCAGCGCCGACCCCACCCAGATGCGCCCCCGCCGCTTCATGCCCGTAGGGCCGCTCAAGGGCACGATCCGCGTTCCCGGTGACAAGTCGATCAGCCACCGCTCGATCATGCTGGGCGCACTGGCGGTGGGCGAAACCCGCGTAACCGGCCTGCTCGAAGGCGAAGACGTGCTCTCCACCGCCGCCGCGATGCGGGCAATGGGGGCCAGCGTCCTGCGACAAGCTCAGGATGATCGGGGTGGTGCCGAGTGGATCATTCACGGCGTTGGCGTGGGCGCGCTGCTCCAGCCGGAGGCCGCGCTCGACATGGGCAATTCGGGCACTTCGACGCGTCTCCTCATGGGTCTGGTCGCCAGCCACCCGATCACCGCCAGCTTCATCGGCGATGCCAGCCTGTCGAAGCGTCCGATGGGCCGCGCGATCGAGCCGCTCAGCCGCATGGGCGCCGAGTTTACCGCCAGTCCGGGTGGCACCCTGCCCTTGATGCTGCGCGGTGCATCGCCGGCCGTGCCGATCGAATACCGCCTGCCGGTTGCCTCGGCCCAGGTGAAGAGCGCGATCCTGCTGGCGGGGCTGAACACGCCGGGCGTGACCACGGTGATCGAGCCCGTCCCCACCCGCGATCACAGCGAGCGGATGCTGCGCGGCTTCGGCGCGGAACTCAGCGTCGAGATCGATTCCGATGGCGCGCGTGTGATCCGGATTCGTGGCGAAGCGGAACTGAAGCCGCAGGTGATCGAGGTACCGGGCGATCCCTCGTCCGCCGCCTTCTTCATCGTCGCCGCGTTGATCGTGCCGGGCAGCGAACTGACGATCCAGAACGTCGGCCTCAACCCGACCCGCGCCGGGATCGTCGAAGTGCTGCGCCAGATGGGCGGCAACATTACCGAGGTAAACCCCCGCGAAGTCGGCGGCGAGCCGGTGGCCGACCTGCTGGTGCGCCATTCCGCGCTCAAGGGCATTGCCGTCGACCCCGCCATCGCGCCGAGCATGATCGACGAGTTCCCCGCGCTGTTTGTCGCTGCCGCGCTGGCCGAAGGAACCACTGTAACGACCGGCCTCGACGAATTGCGGGTGAAAGAATCGGACCGTATTTCCGTGATGGCCGCCGCGCTGTCAGCCGCCGGTGCGCGGGTTACCGAAACCGAGGACGGGCTGACGATCGAAGGGACCGGGGGCGATCCGCTGCCCGGCGCGAACAACCAGCCGGTTGCCACGCACCTCGATCACCGCATCGCCATGTCGATGGCGGTGGCCGGCCTTGCCAGCCGCGGCGGCGTGGAAGTGGACGATACCCGCCCCATCGCCACCAGCTTCCCGCAGTTCGAAGCACTGCTGGACGGTCTGAAAGGATGACCATGCTTGTCCATCTGGGCCACGCCGAGGCCAATGCCATCGGTTTTATCGGCACGGCCTGCATCGTCTTCGCCTACGGCTATGCCACCTATGCCAAGACGCCCAACCCCTTCGTCCAGCACGGCGTCAACCTGGCAGGAGCCGCGTTCCTGACCGTGTCGCTGCTCGTCAACATGAACCTGGCGTCCTTCGTGCTGGAGTTCTTCTGGGCCGCGATCGCCATCTGGGGGCTGGCGAAGGCGTGGCGGGCGCGGCGCGTCAAGCCATGATCATCGCGGTCGATGGCCCTACCGCATCGGGCAAAGGCACCATCGCCAAGGCGCTGGCCGCCCATTTCGGCCTGCCGCATCTCGATACCGGGCTGCTCTACCGTGCGGTGGGGCGGCAAGTGGCGTTAAGCGGCGGCAACCCGGACGACAGCGCCGATGCGCTCACCGCCTGCGCCTTTCAGGACAGTCTGCTCGCCGATCCCGAACTGCGCAGCGAAGCCACAGGCGGCCTTGCCAGCCGGGTTTCGGTCCACCCCGCCGTGCGCCAGGCGCTTTACGAGCGTCAGCGCGCCTTCGCCACCCAGCCTGGCGGCGCGGTGCTTGACGGGCGCGATATCGGCACGGTGATCGCGCCAGAGGCCGAGGCCAAGTTGTTCGTCGTCGCCAGCGTTCCCGCCCGCGCCGAACGCCGCCTCAAGGAAATGCAGGCCGCCGGGCGCAGCGTCTCCCTCGCTGAAATCGCCGCCGACCTCGAAGCGCGCGACCTGCGTGACCGCACTCGGGCCCAGGCACCGCTGATCGCGGCGAGCGATGCCGTGCTGCTTGATACCTCCGATCTTGGGCGGGACGAGGCGATCGCGACTGCGATCGCGATCGTCGCAGCGCGCACCGGGCGTTGAGCCGGTCGGGCTTTGGGTGTTAAGGCTGCAAACCATGATCAAGCCCGTCTTCCTTGCCGCTCTTGCCGTCACCCTCGCCGCCTGTGCCACCGCGCCCGGACCGAAACACCTGACGGCGCAGCAAAAGCGCGGGCAGGCCTTCGCCAAGACGCACTGCGCGATCTGTCACGGCATCGGCAGGGGCGATACCTCGCCCAATCCGGAAAGCCCTCCGTTCGAGGCCGTAGTCAACACGACCGGACTTACTGCAGAAACGCTCGGCACCTTTCTGCGCGATTCACACAATTATCCGGGCCAGATGACCTTTAAAATCGACGCCGCGAAGGTGGACGATCTGGCGGCCTATATGGTGACGCTCAAACGAGCGGACTATCATCCCGAGATTTAAGCCCGAAATCTGCGGGTTTCGCCCCATTTTCCTTGCTTTTGGCGCCCCCCGCGCATAAGGGCCGCCGGTCCGCGGGAGCCTTGGCTCTTTCGGGCGCCGCGATTGGCATTCGGCCGCCGTGGCAGTTCGGCCCTTTTGGCCCGCGTTCCGCAATGGTGCGGAGGCGGAGAAAAGACCGGCGGACCCAACCGCCAGGCCGGGAAAAATGTTGAAGGAACCATACAATGGCTACCAACCCCACGCGCGATGAATTTGCCGCGCTGCTGGACGAATCGCTGGGCGGCGCTGCCGACGGCGGATTCGAAGGCCGTGTCGTCAAGGGCACGATCACCGCAATCGAAAACGACAAGGCCGTCATCGACGTCGGTCTCAAGAGCGAAGGCCGCGTCGCGCTCAAGGAATTCGCCATGGCTGGCCAGCCCCACGGGCTGAAGGTCGGCGATGAAGTCGAAGTCTATGTCGACCGCGTCGAAAACGCCGACGGCGAAGCGATGCTCAGCCGCGACCGCGCCCGCCGCGAAGCCGCCTGGGACAAGCTTGAAAACGAATTTGGCGAAGGCAAGCGCGTCGAAGGCGTGATCTTCGGCCGCGTCAAGGGCGGCTTCACCGTCGACCTCGACGGCGCCGTTGCCTTCCTTCCCGGCTCGCAGGTCGATATCCGCCCGGTGCGCGACGTGCAGCCGCTGATGGACGTGCCGCAGCCGTTCCAGATCCTCAAGATGGACCGTCGCCGTGGCAACATCGTCGTCTCGCGCCGCGCGGTGCTGGAAGAAACCCGCGCCGAACAGCGCTCGGGCCTGATCCAGAACCTCGCCGAAGGCCAGATCATCGACGGCGTCGTCAAGAACATCACCGACTACGGTGCGTTCGTTGACCTGGGCGGTATCGACGGCCTGCTCCACGTCACCGACATGAGCTACAAGCGCGTGAACCACCCGAACGAAGTGATCGCCATCGGCGACACCGTGAAGGTCCAGATCATCCGCATCAACCAGGACACCCAGCGCATCAGCCTCGGCATGAAGCAGCTGGAATCGGATCCGTGGGAAGGCGTCGCCGCCAAGTACCCGGTTGGCGCGAAGCTGCACGGCACCGTCACCAACATCACCGAATACGGCGCCTTCGTGGAGCTGGAACCGGGCATCGAAGGCCTGGTCCACGTTTCGGAAATGTCCTGGACCAAGAAGAACGTTCACCCCGGCAAGATCGTTTCGACCTCGCAGGAAGTCGACGTGCTGGTGCTGGAAGTCGATTCGGACAAGCGCCGCATCAGCCTCGGCCTCAAGCAGGCTCAGCAGAACCCCTGGGAAGCTTTCGCCGAAAAGCACCCGGTTGGCTCGACCGTCGAAGGCGAGGTCAAGAACGCGACCGAATTCGGCCTGTTCATCGGCCTCGATGGCGACGTGGACGGCATGGTCCACATGTCGGACATCGCCTGGGGCATCTCGGGCGAAGATGCGCTGGCCCTGCACCGCAAGGGTGAGCAGGTTTCGGCCGTCGTGCTCGACGTCGACGTCGAAAAGGAACGCATCAGCCTCGGCATGAAGCAGCTCGAAAAGGGCGCTCCGGCTGCTGGCGTTGCCGCTTCGGGCAGCTCGCTGCGCAAGAACGAAGTCGTCACCGTGACCGTGCTCGAAGTGCGCGACGGCGGCCTCGAAGTTCAGGCTGGCGACGATGGCGCGACCGGCTTCATCAAGCGTTCGGACCTTGGCCGCGACCGCGACGAACAGCGTCCCGACCGCTTCCAGGTTGGCCAGAAGCTCGACGCGATGGTCATCGGCTTCGACCGTTCGAAGAAGCCGAACTTCTCGGTCAAGGCCCGCCAGCTCGCCGAGGAAAAGGAAGCCGTGGAACAGTACGGTTCGTCGGATGCCGGCGCTTCGCTGGGCGACATCCTTGGCGCCGCGCTGAAGGCGAAGAAGGACTGATCCTTCGTTCGCTGCCGCAAGGCCAGCCAGTCAAAGGCCCGTCCGGAGCGATCCGGGCGGGCTTTTGCTTTGCGCGAATGCGGGTATGGTGCCCGCAGGAGAGTCCCATGCTTGAAATCCACCAGTTCCCCTGCCTGTCGGATAATTACGGTTATCTGCTGCACGATCCCGACAGCGGCGAAACCGCCTGCATCGACACCCCCGATGCCGCCGCCTACCTCCACGCTGCGCAGGAGCGCGAGTGGCAGATCACCCAGATCTGGAACACCCACTGGCACCCGGACCATGCTGGCGGGAACGAGGCAATCAAGGCGGCGACCGGCTGCACCGTGCTGGCCCCCGAGATCGACGCGGAACGCATCCCCGCGGTCGACCGGATCGTGAAACACGGCGAAACCGTCTGGCTGGGCGAATGGGACGCCGCCGTGATTGGCGTGGGTGGTCATACCAACGGCCACGTGGCCTATCACCTGCCCGATGCCGAAATGGCCTTCGTCGGCGATGCGCTCTTCGCGCTGGGCTGCGGACGGATGTTCGAAGGCACCGCGCCCCAATTCTGGACCAGTCTCACCCGGCTGAAGGCCCTGCCACCTGCCACCATGCTTTACTGCGCGCACGAATATACTGCTTCCAACGCCCGCTTTGCGCTCCACGCCGATCCCGATAACGCGGAGTTGCAGACCTACGCCGAAGAAATCCGCCACCGCCGCGATGCCGGGCAGCCGACGGTGCCCAGCAAGCTCCTGCGCGAACTCAAGACCAATCCGTTCCTCCGCGCGGATAATCCGGAATTGCAAGCTCGCTGGGGCCATCCGGGCGATGCCGTTGCCACCTTTGCCGCCCTGCGCGCTGCCAAGGACACGTTCTAAGCGCATGCAAGCCCTGCTCGTTGAATCGCTTTCGCCCGACCTGTCCGGTGTCCATCTCGCTGACCTACCCATGCCGACTTGCGGACCGGGGCAGGTGCTGGTCCGCATCAAGGCCGCCTCGCTCAACTTCCCTGACCTGCTGATGACCAAGGGCGAGTACCAGTTCAAACCGCCCGTCCCCTTCATCTCCGGCCTGGAATTCTCTGGAGAGGTTTTGGAGGCCGATCCGGCCAGCGGCTTTATTCCCGGCGACCTGGTGATGGGCGGGCAGAAAACCGGCGCCTTCGCCGAATATGCCGCGGTTGAGGCGCGATCCCTGCGCAAGGTTCCCCAAGGGCTCGATTGCAGCACAGCCGCCGCGCTGGGGGCAGCCTATGGCACAGCCTATACCGCGCTTGTCGAACTGGGCGGGATCCAGCCCGGCCAATGGGTGCTGGTTCACGGCGCGACGGGCGGCGTGGGCCTCGCGGCGGCGGACCTTGCCAAGGCACTCGGCGCCAAAGTCATCGCCGCCAGTGGCAGCGCATCCAAGCTGGAGGCCCTGAAGGCTTCCTGCCATCCCGATGCCGTCCTCCTGGCCGAAGGGCGCTTTCGGGAACAAGTGGCCGAGATCACCGACGGGAAGCTTTGCGACCTCGTCTGCGATCCGGTGGGTGGCGACATCTTCGACGAAAGCACCCGCTGCGTCGCGTTTGGCGGCAAGCTGCTGGTGGTAGGTTTTGCAGGCGGACGCATTCCCGAAATCTCGGTCAACATCCCGCTGATCAAGGGCTTCTCGGTGGTCGGCGTACGCGCAGGTGAATATGCCCGCCGCTTCCCCGAGCGCGGCCGCGTGATCAGCGCAGCGGTCGACGCCCTCGCCTCGTCCGGCAAGCTCCACCCCCACATCGACCGCACCCTGCCCCTCAGCCGCTGGCGTGAAGCCTTCGACGCGATGGGCGGACGCGGGATCGTCGGCAAGATCGTGCTGGTGCCGGGCAGCTAGGCCCGCCTTTTCAGTAAAGGTATTTGTCGGCGCGGACCGTGAAGATCAGGTTATAACCAGAGCTTGGCGTGCGGATCAGTTTGATTTTCTTCTCACCTTCTCGCCAGATTAAGACCGTGCCGACCGAGGTGAAGTCTACAGAACTCCCATTGCTGCCGAAGCCGATCACGCTCCCAAAGGTTGTACTATCAGTTTCCGGCGTACCGCGGTCGCGCTTCAAATCGGCATACATGCGTTCAAAGCAGTTCGCTTCGCGATCAAGTCCCATAAAGATAATCGTTACAAGTCGCCCATTTTCTTGGCGATACCCCATCTCGGCTATGCAACCGGGATAGATTTCTACCTTGCGCTTGGGCTTCGATGCCTTGAACGCCTTCAATTCCTCCTTTGTGCTCGCAGTCGTGAACCCGTTCCACAATTCGATGGGCGCCGATGAGACAGCCTGCGCGGAAGCAGCACCAACGATGGCAAGTGGTAACATTACCAGGCCAAATCTCATGCTCGTCTCTCCAAACACCTTCCAACACTTCCAACACAGGTAACCGCAAAGCCCAAAACGAAAAAGGGCGGCTCGTTGGCCGCCCTTTCCCCTCTCCAACTCGTGATGGCCCTCAGAGGCCGCCGATCGCTTCATCGACCAGCGCCTTGTCCGCCTTGGCAGTGTGAGCGCCGGCGATCAGGCCGCGCGCTGCGCTCGTCGCCGCTTCGGCAGCCTTGGCGCGCAGTTCGGCAACCGCGCCGCGTTCGGCAGCTTCGATCTTGTCCGAGGCCATCTTCTCGCGGCGGGCGATCACGGCCTTGGTGTCTTCGGCAGCCTTGGCAACAATCGCCTCGGCTTCGCGGGCCGCATGCTCAAGCATTTCGGCAGCGTCCTTTTCGGCGCCAGCGATCTTGTCGGCATATTCCTTGCGCAGCGCTTCGGCTTCGGCGCGCAGCGCCTTGGCTTCGTCAAGCTGCTGCTTGATATGGGCGATGCTGGCATCGAGACCCGAGGTCACGAGCGAGGGCACCTTCTTCCAGATCAGGATGGCGATCAGCGTGGCCATCGACAACGCCACCCACATACCGGGCGTGACGAAGCCGAACGCCATCGGTTCGGCATGCTCGGCACCATGGCCGGCCGCCTCAGCCGCTTCGGAAAGCAGTGCGATCAGCGAAAGATCAGCCATTGAGCACCTCCTTCACCGCGGCGCGGGCCGCATTGGCATCTACCGTAAGGCCGGCAAGGCGCAGAGCGATATCGCTGGCGGCATCGCTGGCAACGGTTTCGATTTCGGCCAGCGCACCGGCGCGGGCCTGCGCGATCTTGGCTTCGGCTTCGCTCAGACGTTCGTCGATCTTGGCGTTGGCCTTGGCAAGGCTGGCCTCGCTGGCCTTGGCGGCATCCGCCTTGGCCTTGGCGATCAGCGCCTGGGCCTGCCCGCGCTGCTGCGCGGACTGGACGCGCCAGGCCTCTTCCTGCTCGTCGGCCGCCTTGCGAGCGGCTTCGGCAGCAGCCAGGTCATCGGCGATCTGCTTGTCACGGGCTTCGACCGTCGCCATGACCTTGGGCACCATGCCCCGGCCGATAACGAAGAAGATGAAGCCGAAGAACACCAGCAACCAGAAGATCTGGCTGGCATAGGTATCGGCGAGCTGCGCGATTTGAGGCATCGGAACGTCCGGGGTCTGCCCGGCCCGCCCTGCCCCGGATGGGACAAAGGCGAAACCGGTCGGTCAGTCAGTCTGGTTGCGTCAGGCGACGAAGATCAGGATCATCGCGACGACGAACGAGAGCAGGCCCAGAAGTTCGGCGGCGGCGAAGCCGATGAACAGGCGGCCCTGCTGGCCGTCAGCGGCGCCAGGGTTGCGCAGCGCGCTTTCAAGGAACGAACCGAAGACGTTACCAACGCCGATGGCGGCCATGCCGGCACCGATAGCAGCGAGACCAGCGCCGATCAGCTTTGCGCTTGCAGGTTCCATGTCAAAACTCCTTTTCTCGAAAATTCGGGTTGTTGGGTACAAAACTCAGTATGAAAACTTGTGCTTAGTGCAGGTTCTCGGCGTCGTTGAGATAAAGCGAGGTCAACAGCGCGAAAACGTACGCCTGGATGCCGGCGACGAGCAGCTCGAGCGCCGAGATCGCGACCATCAGCACGAAGCTGGGCAGGCCGATGCCAAGGCCCCAGCCGGCGCCGGCGTTGGCGCTGTCGATCACGAAGCTCGAGAGCACTTCCAGCAGCACGTGGCCGGCCATCATCGCCACGAACAGTCGCAGCCCGAGGCTGAACGGACGGACGAGGAACGAAACCAGTTCGATCACCGGGATCAGCCACATCAGCCACAGCGGCGTGCCGTGCGGCACGAACAGCGAGAAGAAGTGCAGGCCATGACGGGCGAAACCAACGATCAGCACGATCGAGAACGACAGGATCGCGAGCACGCCGGTCACCGTGAAGTGGCTGGTGGCGGTAAACGGATGCACGCCGAACAGGCCGAGCGGCACGAGGCCGAGCATGTTGGCGAACAGGATGAACATGAACAGCGAGAAGATGTAGGGCACATACTTCTTGCCGGCGGGGCCGATGTTGGCGGCCAGCAGGTTGTCGATGAAGCCGGTGAAACTTTCCACCGCCATCTGCCAGCGGGTCGGCACCATCTGGCGCTTCATCCCGCCCGCGACAAACACCAGCAGCGCCAGGGTGGTCAGTGCCATCCACAGCGCAGAGTTGGTGAAGGCGATATTGTAGCCTGCGATCGACCAGTGATCGGTGCCGAAAAGCGGCTCGATCGAGAACTGGTGCATCGGATCGACTTTGGCCTGTTCGGCTGCCACGCGTCCTGCCTCTTCAATTCGTCTTGCCGGCATCGCCACCCTCAGCGGGCTTTTGCGATGCCATCCGGATGATGCTCCTGAATGCGACGATGATTCCGAGGAACATCACCACGATCAGACCCCAGGGCGATGTCTTGGCAAACTGGTCGATTACCCAGCCCACGAACGCACCGCCACCGATTCCCCCCAGCAGTTCCGCGAGAACCCGGTTCCCCATGCGATAGTTCGCATCGGCTTCCGCGCCCCCGACTGGCTTGTTGCGCTCCTCTTCCCGCTCGCGTGCGGCCCTGAGCCGCGCTTCGAGCGCGTCGATCCGCGCATCATCGCCGATGGGTTCTCGTGCAGGAGGCTCGTCATTCATGCCAGCACCTATAACAATGCAGGGCACGGGCAACGGCTACCCGCCCAAGGCGCCGCCCCCTTAGCAGTCCGGACACCTGAGTCAACCGTTAGGACACGCGCAATTCGCAGGCGCAAAAAGGCCTCCCGGCGCGGCTCGCGCGGGGAGGCCCGGAATTACCAGAAAATGCCCCGGAAAATGCCGTGGATTTATGCGGGCGGGCAGCGGTTGTCGCGCAGCGGCGGCGCGCTCGTGCGGGTCTGCCAGCTGCCGTCCGGAGCCTGGTACTTTTCCCCCGGCGTTGTGCGGGCGATCGCCACGCAGGCCGCGGTGAAGGCATAGTCCTCGATCGTCACGCCCTTGGCCGCGGCCTTGTCGGCATAGATCGCGCGGCGCTTGATGTTGAGATCCTCGGCCATCTTCTTCACTTCCGGGCTCGGCGTGGTGGGATAGCCAAGATAGCCGTCGGTCTTTTCCCCGACAGCGCCCGAAGCGCGCGCAGCGGCATAGGCCGGATCGCGATCCTGCGCCGAAGCCGGTGCGGCCAGCGCCAGCGCGGCCAGCGCAGCGGCCCCGGCCACCAGGGCCAGCGGGCGGTGAGCAAAGCGGTCGGTAGGCACAAACATCGTCAAATCTCCAAACCTCAAAAGATGTCGCCATGTTCTTCGATCGTGTTCCCGGCATCCGCCGCGAGCCGATAGACGACTTCCTGCTTGATGTTGATATTGAGCTCGATCACGATCGGCTTGTCCGGCGCATTGACTGAAATGCACCCGCCGAGCGCCAGCGCGCCGCTTACCAACATCCCCACGGCCCAAACCGGGCTGCGGCTTCCCTTCCGATCGTTTTCTGCGCGTCCCTGCATGGCGGGGATTGTCGCAGTCACGCTGCGGTTGGTCAATTCGTGGCTCTTCATGGCCTGTTCCTACTGACTGGAGGCTGAATGTTCTTGGGGTCGTTTGTTAATCCGGGCGCTGGAGGCGGCGTGGCGGGCTGGCCCGGTTGCGGCCCGCCCGGCGCCGGAGTGGCCGGCTTTTGCGGCGTGGAACCGCTGGTCGGGACCAGCCCCAGGGTGCGCGGATCCTGAACGTAGCTGGGATCGTAGGTCGACTTGAACGACGTCACCAGCCGCTGGAACGGCGCGCGGATGTTCACGTTGAACTGGATCGGCAGGCCCTTGATCGCCCGGGTCGCGATATTCTGCTTCGCGCCCACCCCTTGCGTGACGCCATCGAAACGCATCCGCGTGAAGATCTCGCCATCGAGGTTGCCGTCGAGTCCGATCTCCATGCGCTTGTAGTCGAGCGAGCGCAGCGACTGGAAGGCGAAGTTCGCCATCGGCGACAGGTCCTTGTAGGTCAGTTCGCCAACATAGGAGACATTGCCGCCGGGCGCGCGCGAGACGAGCATCCCTGCAACGATATGGCCGCCATTCTCGTCGAACACGATCGGGATGTCGCCATCGAAAATCCCCTCGGCGGACACGTTGCCAAGTTCCAGCTGCTGGACGAACTTGGCCGCATTGGCACCGCGCAGCCGCAAGGTGTAGCGCCGGACTTCGGACGCCCCCAGCACCATCCGCGTCGGCAGCAATTCCAGCGTCCCGTCGACGAACGGCCAGTTTGCCCCGTTCACGACCAGCACATTGTTGCCTTCAAGCTGGAATGAGACTTCGCCATTGTCTACCTCGATCCCGGGGTTGATCGAGGCGATCTGCAGCTTCTGATCGCGCTTGGTGACGAGACCGAGCAGGTCGGAAAACTCGACCGTGCCCCTAAGCCCCTTGGTCGGACCGAAGGCAGCCGCGAAATCCAGGCCCTGGGTGGAAAAGGTGCCGGTGCTGGTGACGTTGTCGGCATCCCAGTCGATCCGCCCGCCCCCGGTCACCGTACCTTTGGCATTAGCGATTACGCCCAGGGCGAGCGCTGTCAGCGTATCGGGCTGCATCGCATTGTCGAACACCAGCCCGGGAACGGTCAGGATCGCGTGACCCTTGCCGTCATCCATATCATGCGTGATGTCCGCCTTTACCACCTCGCGGTCGCTCCTCGGTTCGCGGAGCATGGCTTCGGCGGTAAAATCGCTACCATGCAGGTGCAATTCGGCATCGTGCGAGATCAGCGGGCGGAATCGGTCATCGACGGAGCGATCCTCAAGCCTGAAGGCAGCCCCGCTTACCCACAGATCGCTGTCGGCGAAACGCCATTGCCCCGTACCGTCCAGCACGTCGAGCGGCACGGCGCTGAGTTTGACCTCGGCCCCGGTAAATGTGCCGCTGATCTCCTTGCCCAAAAGGCCGGTCAACTGGGCCAGCTTGACCGTCGTCGGATACTGCACCGAACCTACCTCGACCGCGACGGTGCTGGCCGAGAGCTTGCCGGGCCAGTTGATCGCGACCGGGCCGCTGGCAAGCCGCAGCGGCGTGTCCTTGATCCGCCCCGCCAGGCTGAGCGAGCGGGCCAGTGCCGCGATCCGGGTGCCCCGCTCATCGCTACGCAGGATCGCGCCGTCGGCACCGGGGCAAAGCGTGAGCTGGCGGGGATCGAGTGTGAGGTTGGCGAGCTTGACGCTGCGGAACGAGAGCGGTGTGCAACTGCGCCAGGCCGAGAGCCCGCGCCGCGCCGACCAGTTGCCGTCAAGCGGCACCACCAGCCGGTCAATCCGGCCGTCCGGCACCGCGCCGGACAGTTCCGCCCGGCCAGAAAAGCCCAACTCGCCACCGCGCGTCTGCGCCAGGACCAGCGACGGGAGCGACAGGCGGGTATCCCCGGCGACGTATTCGGCCATCGTGAAACGCGCACCGGCCGTGCCATCGCCGTGGCGCTCGATCCGGCCATGAAGCTGCGGCAGTCCGGCACCGCCGGTCAGCACATTGCCCGAAATGCGCGGCAGCCCTTCCCC
>NZ_JAYSBK010000040.1:0-26405 GCF_041915465.1 Novosphingobium sp.
ATGACGTCGCTGCCGGATCGAACACGGTTTCCGGCGCAACTTAACAGTTAATTTACCATGTTGCGCCAGAACGGCCCTGACAGGGACGAAGTGGGGTACCACATGGATACGTATCGCGGGAATTTTATCGATCACGCCGACACTGGCGGCGATGCGCCCGATTACGAAGCACACGACGATGAAATCGTGCGCGAGGCACCGCCGGCGGTGATCGGCCAGGACGAGCGCCGGATGCAGGTGCGCGCCTACAACCACTGGGCAAGCCTGCTCGACAACCGCAGTTTCCCGTCGATCGAAGACCTTGAACCCGAGGCTCTTCCCGACTTCGGCCCCTACAGTGTGCTGCTCGACTTCACGCAGGGCATTGAAAATCCGTCGATCCGGTTCCTCGGCGAAAAGCTGGCCGATGAATGCGGCACGACCGACACGATTGAAACGCTGGCCGATGTGCCCAGCCGCTCGCTGCTGTCGCGAATCACCGATCACTACATGCAGATCCTCGCCAACCAGGCGCCGATCGGCTTCGAAGCGGAATTCGTGAACCAGCGCGAACGCACGATTCTCTATCGCGGGATCCTGCTGCCGTTTTCAAGCGACGACGAAACGATCGACTTCATCTACGGCGTGATCAACTGGAAGGAACTGGCCGACCAGAAGACCACGGACGAATTGCTGCTCGAAATCGACCAGGCGCTCGACGTCAAGGCCGCGCCCGAGCCGCGCCTGCCGGCTGAACTGACCGAATGGGCCGATGGTCCGGCAGAGACGATGTCCGCACAGTTCGGCGACGATGACGTGCTCGACCTTGCGACGCTTGCGCCGGAAGGCATCGACCAGGACTTCGCCTTGCCGGCACCGGCCTTTGGCGGCGACTTTGCCGGCCACTCCGTCCACGACATCGCGCTGCATGAAGTTGCCGCAGCCGACATGGGCCTGGCCGACTGGCTGGCCGCCGCACGCGAAATGGCCGAAACCGCGCGCGGTTCGGAAGATCGCACCCGCCAGGCGCTCTACGCCGCGATCGGCCGCGCCTATGACTTCTCGCTCGCCGCGCTCGATGCGCCTGAGGAATTTGCCGAACTCGTGGCCGATGCGGGCCTGACCGTTCAGGATCGCGCGCCGATGACCCCGGTGGTCAAGCTGGTGTTCGGTGCCGACTATGACAAGACGCGGCTCACCGAATATGCCTCGGCGCTGAGCCACGCCTATCGCGTCGGCCTCGCTCGCGGCGAGCTCGCGCGCTACCTTTCGGCAGCGCCAGGCGGGCTCAAGGGCATCGTCAACGAAGAACGCCGTCTCAAGCGCGAGGAAAGCGGCAAGCCCGCCGAACTGCGCGACACCCCGCGCGAAGCGCTGGCCCGCAAGCTGCGCAAGCTTGAATGCTACAGCCTCGATGCGGTGCCGGGCGAAGGCAGCGAATTCACGCTGCTGGTGGCCCGCCGCCTGCCGAGCGGTGAAGTGGTGCTGCTTGGCGAAGTGGCCGACGATGTCGCCCTGCTCGAACGGGCTGCGCGCAAGCTGATCGACTGAACCCACACAGATTTTTCCGACAGCGAGAGGAGGGCGTCATTCCGTCAAAGGAATGGCGCCCTTTGCTTTTGCTGGTTAGGCTGGCGCCATGGCACTTTCACGGGCAAGACGGCGCATGGTCTGGATTCTTGGCATAGTCGCGATGCTGGCCGCGGCGCTGGTCGGCATCTGGCACTATGCCATCAACAACAACGCCGTCGCGCTGCTGGACGGGGTGGACCGCGTGGTTGGCGGCACGCGCGGTACACGCACCGCGCTGGCCGACGGGCATTACGGCCCGCTTGCGGACCAGCGCATCGAAGTTGTCGTGCCCGACGGTGCAGCCACCGCGCCGCGCCCGGTCATCGTCTTCATTCACGGTGGCGGCTGGCACAGCGGCACCCCGGGGGAATACCACTTCATCGGGCGAACCTTTGCGCGACAAGGATACGTCGTGGTGCTGGTCGGCTACCGGATGGTGCCCGAGGGCGCCTATCCCCGGATGCTGGAAGACAGCGCGCTGGCCGTTGCCTGGACGCGCGAACATCTGGCCGAGTTTGGCGGCGATCCGGAGCGCGTGTTCCTGATGGGCCACAGCGCCGGGGCCTACAATGTGGTGATGCTGGCGCTCGAGCGGCAATGGCTTGGCCGCGCGGGCGTGCCGGAAGGCTTCGTCAAGGGCGTGATCGGGCTATCCGGCCCTTATGACTTCTATCCCTTTACCTCCGATTCGGCGCGCGCGGCCTTTGCCCATGTCGCCGATCCTGCTCTGACCCAGCCGATTCACTTCGCACGCGGCGACGCGCCGCCCATGTTGTTGCTGACCGGCGATGCCGACACCACGGTAAAGCCGCGCAACAGCTTCGCGCTGGCCAAGGCGCTGACCGCCGCGGGGCTGCCAACCGCGCCGGTGGTTCTGGCCGGCGTAGATCACGCCGGACCCGTGCTCAAGCTGGCCCAGCCTTTCATGCGCGACCGCCGCGTGATCGATCCGGTGCTGGCCTTCCTGGCTGCACATGGCGCACCTTCAGCACCGGTTCAGGCGGCAGGGCGATAGGACTACCGCCGATGCGCAAACCCGGCCCGCTCCGCTTCATTGCCCGCTGTTTGGCGGTTTGCGCGGCGTTCGCGATGACGGCGCAACCTGCGCTGGCCCAGTCGGTACTGCGCGATACCGAAACCGAGGCGCTGTTTCACGACATGGCGGCCCCGCTCATCGCCGCGGCCGGGCTCGATCCCAAGAACGTCGATGTGGTGCTGGTCAACGATCCCAGCGTGAACGCCTTCGTGATCGGCGGGCAGGCGGTTTACCTCAACGCGGGCCTGATCAACGAAGCGACCAGCGCCAACGAGGTGCAGGGCGTGATCGCGCACGAACTGGGGCACATCACCGGCGGCCACGCCGTGTTCGATGGCGGCGGCAAGGCGGCCACGGGCATCTCGATCCTGTCGTTGCTGCTTGGCGCGGCGGCTGCGGCGGCGGGCGCAGGCGATGCGGCAATGGGCGTGATCATGGCCGGGCAGCAGGCAGCGCTGGGCAAGTATCTGGCCTTTTCGCGCGAGCAGGAATCGAGCGCGGACGCCGCGGGCGCGACCTATCTTTCCAAGGCCGGGATTTCCGGGCGCGGCTCGGTCAGCTTCTTCATGAAGCTGCAGAACCTCGAAATGCGCCACGGATATACCCGCAACGCCGACAGCGAGTTCTATTCGACCCACCCGATGACCGGGGACCGGATCGCGACGCTGCAGGACACCTATGAAAAGGATCCGGCCTGGAACAAGCCCAGCGATCCGCAGCTTGAAGCCCGCTTCGCCCGGGTCAAGGCCAAGCTGTTCGGCTATCTGGCCGATCCCGAGCAGACTCTGCGAACCTATCCGCTGAGCCGTACCGACGTGCCGGCCCGCTATGCCCGGGCATATGCCTTTCACAAGCAGGCCTTTGTCGACAAGGCGCTGGCCGAGGTCGATGCGCTATTGGCAACCGCGCCGAAAGATCCCTATTTCCTTGAGCTCAAGGGTCAGATCCTGCTCGAATCGGGGCGCCCGCAAGAGGCGCTGGAATCCTTGCGTCTGGCGACCGAATTGACCGGCAATGCCCCGCTGATCGCCACCCTGTTCGGCCACGCCCTGATCGCCACCGAAGATCCCGCAAATTTCGCCGAGGCGGAACGCGTGCTCAAGGCCGCCGTGGCGCGCGACCGGGACAATCCGCTCGCGTGGTACCAGCTCGGCGTGGTCTACGGCGCCAAGGGCGACATTCCGCGCGCCCAGCTGGCCAGCGCGGAACAGCAAGCCCTGCAGTACAACTTTCCCGCCGCGTTGCAGAGCGCGCTCGCCGCCGAAGCCGGCTTGCCCGAAGGCTCGCCCGACTGGCTGCGGGCGCAGGATATTGCCTTCGAGGCCCGCGCGATGATTGAACGGCAGAAGAAACGCAAGTAGCGCAGGCGGCCATGACCCAAAGTTCCAAGACCTCATCGCTGTTCATGACCCTTGCCGGGGCCGGTCTGCTCGTGCTCGGCGCCGTTGGCGGCTGGATGTTCGAGCGCCAGCGCACCGTGCGGAACACGACTGCCGAGATCGGCCCGGCGGTGCGCGCCTATTTGCTGGAGAATCCCGAAGTGCTGCGCGAGGCATTCGAGCGACTCAACCAAAAGGAAACGGCTTCGCGGCTTTCTTCGGTCGCGGATGACGTGATCAAGCCCTTCCCCGGCGCGATCCTCGGCAATCCGAACGGCAAGGTGACCCTGGTCGAATTCACCGACTATGCCTGCACCTATTGCCGCAAGAGCGTTGAGGATGTGGACCGGCTGGTGAAGGCGCATCCCGATCTCAAGGTGGTGGTGCGCGAGCTGCCGATCCTCTCGCCGCAAAGTGGCGACGCCGCGCGCTGGGCGCTCGCTGCGGCCGAACAGGGCCGCTATCCGCAGTACCACGCCGCGATGTTTGCCGCCGGGCGGCCCGACGCCCAGACAATCGAGGCCGCCGCCAGGGTGGCCGGACTCGACATGGACCGGGCGCGCAAGTTCATCGCCGATCCCAAGGTCAATGCCGAGCTTCAGGGCAATATCCGCTTCGCCCAGGCGCTGGGCTTCGATGGCACTCCGGCCTGGGTGATCGGGGACCAGGCGCTGTCGGGCGCGGTCGGATATGACGTTCTGGCCAAGGCGATCGAGCAGGCGCGCTGATCCCCGGGGTTTCGCGCGGCCACGCTTTTCTGCTAGGCTCGATCCATGGCCGTGCTGCCCTTCCGTCCCACGCCCTTTTTCGCCAACAAGAACCGTGCGTTCTGGCGCCTGCAAGCGCTTGGCTGGGGCGGTGCGCTGCTGCTGCGCGCCATGTCGGGGATCGCCAACGGCTTGCCGCTGTCCTTCCTCGTGCTGGTCCTGCTCGCCACGATCACGGGGTTTTCGATTACCCTGATCCTCGCTGTGGTCTATCGCCAGCTGATCAACCGCCGCCCGATTATCACCTGGGGCGTGACCGCCGTGGTGCTGCCTTTCGCGGTGGCGCTCTATGCCTTTATCGATGCCTGGGTGAACGGGCTTTACGCCGGCGATGCCAGCGTCGGGTTTGCGCAGCGCTTCATCGGGTTGTTCTACCTTGACCTGACGCTGCTCGGCGCATGGTCGGCGCTCTATTACGCGATCAACTTCTTCCTGCAGATCGAAGAGCAGAACGACCAGCTGATCCGGCTGGAAAACCAGGCGACGCAGGCCCAGCTGGCGATGCTGCGCTACCAGCTCAACCCGCACTTCCTGTTCAATACGCTGAACTCGATCTCCACCCTGGTGCTGCTCAAGCAGACCGAGCCCGCCAACGCGATGCTTTCGCGGCTGTCCTCGTTCCTGCGCTATACGCTGGTCAACGAGCCTACGGGCCGCGTCACCGTGGCGCAGGAGGTCGAGACGCTGAAGCTCTACCTCGATATCGAGCGGATGCGCTTTGAAGAGCGGCTCCGCACCAGCTTCCGGATCGATCCTGCTACCGAGCAGGCCCTGCTGCCCTCGCTGCTACTCCAGCCACTGGTCGAAAACGCGATCAAATACGCCGTCAGTCCGCAGGAATCCGGCGCCGAAATCACCATTGCCACGCAACTCATCGGGCAGAACCTTCGCATCACCGTCTCCGACACGGGTCCGGGATTGCAAAGCCAGGCTGCCAACAACAGATTGACCGGCGTGACTTTCGATGGCGGCGAACCCGTATCAACCGGCGTCGGCCTCGCGAATATCCGCGACCGACTTGTTCAGGCCTATGGCGAAGAGCATCGTTTCGAGACGCTCGATCCGCCAGAGGGCGGCTTTGCCGTGCTTATCGAAATCCCCTTCCAGCGCCGCGAGCCGGCGATCTCTCAATTTCCTGCCGAGCAGCGCGCCGCGCTGGCTGGCTGAACCGGAAAGCCAATTTCCATGACTATTCGCACAATCATCGTCGACGATGAAAAGCTCGCGATCCAGGGGCTGATGCTCCGCCTGCAGAAATTCCCCGATGTCGAGATCATCGACACCTGCTCGAACGGGCGCGAGGCGATCCGCAAGATCAAGACCGAAAAGCCCGACCTCGTGTTCCTCGACATCCAGATGCCGGGATTCGACGGGTTCTCGGTGGTCAAGGGCGTGATGGAAATCGACCCGCCGCTGATCGTCTTCGTCACCGCCTATCAGGAACACGCCGTGCGCGCGTTCGAAGCGAACGCCGTCAATTACCTGATGAAGCCGGTCGATGAGGACAAGCTGGCCGACACGCTGGAACGGGTGCGCACCCGTATCGCCGAAAAGCGCAGCGCCGAAGAGGCCGAAAAGCTCAAGCACGTGCTCGCGGAAGTTGCGCCCGACGCGATCGAAGCCATGCCCGAAGATGGCGAGCCGGCCGCGCGCTATGAAAAGCTCATCAACATCAAGGATCGCGGCCAGATCTTCCGCGTCGATGTCGATTCGATCGAACGGATCGAGGCGGCGGGCGATTATATGTGCATCTACACCGCCGACAATTCGCTGATCCTGCGCGAAACGATGAAAGACCTTGAACGCCGGCTCGATCCGCGCGTGTTCCAGCGCGTCCACCGCAGCTGGATCGTCAATCTCAACCAGGTCCGGCAGGTGAAGCCCCACACCAACGGCGAATGCTTCCTGATCCTGGAAAGCGGCGCGGACGTAAAGGTATCGCGCTCCTATCGCGACGTGGTGGCGCGGTTCGTGCACTGATCGGGTCGACAGGCCAGCGCCGGTTTGCAATGGGGAGCGCATGACCAGTTTCTCACTGCCCGGCTTCGATCTGACCGCTTTCGTCCGCTCCACTCTCGACGAGGATCTTGGCCTTGGCCTGCCCGGCGGCGGACACGACGTCACCAGCGAAAGCGTGATTCCGGCCGAAGCCCGCTTTTCCGGCGTGATGGACAGCCGCGATGCGATCACGGTTGCGGGCCTGCCGATTGCCGAGGCGTTCTTCCGTGCGCTCGACCCGGCGATGGAGATCGAACTGCTGGTCGAGGAAGGCGCGCAGGTTGCCCCCGGCACCGACCTGATGCGGATCGAGGGCAATGCCCGCGCGATGCTGACGGCCGAACGCTCTGCGCTCAACACGGTCCAGCACCTCTCCGGCATCGCCACCCTGACGCGCACCTATGTCGATGCGATGGAGGGCAACGGCGTGCTGCTCGACACCCGCAAGACCATTCCGGGGCTGCGCCACCTTGAAAAGTACGCCGTCCGGATGGGCGGGGCGCAGAACCACCGCATGGGGCTGTGGGATGCGGCGATGATCAAGGACAACCATGTGCTTGTCGCGGGCGGCGTGGGCGAGGCTGTGCGCCGCGCCAAGGACGCAGGGGTGAAGAGCATCATCTGCGAGGTCGACCGGCTCGACCAGATCGAACCCGCGATCGCGGCCGGAGCCAGCCACATCCTGCTCGACAACATGGGGCCGGTGATGCTGCGCGAGGCCGTGGCCCTGATTGGGGGCCGCGCGGTGAGCGAGGCTTCGGGCGGGGTGCGGCTCGATACCATCGCCGCCATTGCCGCCTCGGGCGTGACCTATGTCTCGGTCGGCCGCCTCACGCAAAGCGCGCCCGCTGCTGACATCGGCCTTGATTTCACGCCGCTGTGAGACTCCTCGTCTGCGCCTTGGCAGCCGCCGCCCTGCCGGCTCCGGCATTGGCGCAGGCCTATCAGTGCCGCGCGCCAGCCGAAATCGAACTGCCGCGCCCGATCCAGCCCGATGGCCCCCGGATTGATGCACCGATCACCGGTTATACGCTGGCGATCAGCTGGTCGCCCGAATATTGCCGGGGGAAGCCCGGACGCTCCAACGATTACCAGTGCGGCGGCGCGATCGGCCGGTTCGGCTTCGTGCTTCACGGTCTGTGGCCCGAAGCGCGCGGCAAGGCCCCGCAATGGTGCGCGCTGGAACCCCGCCCCAGCGCGGAAGAACTGAAGGCCAACCTGTGCATGACGCCGGTGCCCTGGCTGCTCGAACACGAATGGGCCAAGCACGGCAGCTGCATGGCCAGCACGCCCGGCGAGTACTTCAAGGCCGAGCAGCGCCTGTGGAACGGCCTCGTCATGCCCGATGCGGACCGCCTCTCGCGCAAGCAGGGGCTGACCATGGGCGACCTGCGCCGCGCCTTTGCCGAGCTTAACCCCGGCATCCCGATGACATCGGTCGGCCTGCTCGTCAGCAACGGCGGCTGGCTGCGCGAAATCCGCCTCTGCTACAACGCCAAGATGCAGCCCACGACCTGCCTCAACCGCACCTATGGCCCGCGCAATGCCGTGCCGCTGAAGATCTGGCGCGGGCTTTAGCGACGACTCTAACGCCGCGCGCGGAAGAATTCGCGCAGCAGGTCGCCCGCTTCCGATTCGCCCATGCCCGAATAGACTTCGGGCCGGTGCAGGCACTGATCGTGTTCGAACACGCGCGCGCCGTGTTCCACCGCCCCGCCCTTGGGATCGCTGGCGGCGTAATAGAGCCGGCTGATTCGCGCGTGGCTGATCGCGCCGGCGCACATCGGGCACGGCTCCAGCGTGACCCACAGTTCGCACCCTTCGAGCCGCTCGCTCCCCAGTGCGTGCGCCGCCTCGCGAATCGCCAGCACTTCGGCGTGGGCGGTAGGATCGCAGGCGCCGCGCGGCATGTTGTGCGCGGCGGCAATGATTGCGCCATCCTTGACGATCACCGCGCCAATCGGCACTTCGCCCACCAGCGCGCCGGACCTGGCCTCGGCCAGGGCGGCTTGCATCGGTTCGGGAAGCGGCCAGCGGTTCATTTCACGCGGATTGGCCGGGATACCTTGACCATTCAAGGGTGAATCGGTATGCGCGCGCCTTCTGCCGTAACCGGCAACCAGTTTTCTAAGTGAGTTTTGCCATGTCCCGTATCTGCGAACTGACCGGCAAGGGCCGCCTGGTCGGCAACAACGTCAGCCACGCCAACAACAAGACCAAGCGCGTCTTCCTGCCCAACCTGCAGAACGTCACGCTGATGTCGGAAGGTCTGGACCGCAGCTTCAAGTTCCGCGTTTCGACCCACGGCCTGCGCTCGGTCGAACACGTTGGCGGTCTCGACAACTGGCTGCTCAAGACCTCGGACGATCAGCTTTCGGCCAATGCGCTGAAGGTGAAGCGCGAGCTGGTCAAGAAGGCTGCGGCTTAAGGCCTGAACCGGCGCAATTGCGGGGTTTTCAGGCCTCGCAAGGTCCGTTAGCGAAAGGGCGTGTGGAGCGATCCGCACGCCCTTTGCCTTGTGCGCGGCAGAAGGCTGCGCAACGCTCAGGGCAGCTTCGGCAGGTCTTTGGGATCGAGCTTGAAGCGCAGCAGATAAGTTGCCTGGGTGACGGCCTGGTTGTCATCCGAAATCACCCAGACCGTAACCGTGCCATCGCTGTTCGGCACGATCGCCAGGCCTTCGTAATTGTCGACCGGCATGGGATGCTGGAACGATCCCACCTCCAGCCCGCGCCAGACCTGCCCACTGCGAATCGCCGCCGGATCGGCCATCACCAGCTTGCCCGCAAAGAGCGGCGGAAACGGCCAGACCACGCGCCGCATCAGGATGAGCACCCGGCCATCGGGCAGCGCCGCCATGTCGGTCGGGCGATAGCCCTGGGGCCCGGCAAAGCGGAACTCGGCGGCCGGAACCTTCTCATCTGGTTCGCCGGGGAACAACAGGCCAGGGTGCATTCGCTGTTCCGCCCAGCCTGAGCTAAAGGATTCTGACAGGACGATGAAGCGTCCGTCGTGCAGCCGCACCATTGCCTCGGGTCCGGTATTCTTCGGCCAGTGCGCCATCTGCCTTGGAAACACGAACTTTTCGATTTCGGACAGGTCCGGGCGGTGCCGGGCAATGCCGTTGCGAAATTCAAGGGCGATCCAGAGGTGCTGCGAAACCGGATCGAAAGTGGCGGCCTCGACATCGCGATTGTCCTTCAGCACGGCGTCATTGCCAATGCTGGGCTGCATGCGGACAAGTTGCGGCACCGGCGCATCGACCCGAATGGTCAGTGCATAGCCCCGGTCGCTGAGCGCGGTGAGTTGGCCCTGTCGCATCGAAACCAGCGCCGAATAGCCGTGGAACTGGTCATTCTCGCTATCGAGCCGCCAGGCCGCTTCCAGCTTCATCGGCCCCAGGTGGCAGCATCCCTGTGGCAGCGGCATCGCCGCGACCTTCATTTCCTGCCGATTGTCGAGCGGTGGCAGCGGCGTTCGCCACCACAGGCCCGGCGCCGCGATCAGGATCAGCAGGGCCAGCAGCCAGCGCCGCCGCCGCGTAGTTACCGCCAGGCGGGTCAGCCGCACTTGCTAGAGTGCGCCGACCGGCATCGCCGCGGCCCCGATCAGGGTCGAAACCGCTGCCCGCTCGGCCGGGGAGAGGTCGGGGTACCAGACGTCGAAAATCAGAATGACCCGCAATTCATCGGTTTCATTCATTGCCTCGTGTTCGATCGAATCGTCGAACACCCAGGGCTTGCCGCGCTCCCAGTCGCGAACCTGATCGCCGACCCGGAACCAGCACTTGCCCGGCACCACCAATGGCAGGTGACACAAGAGCCGCGTGTTGGCGACGCCGCCATGTGGCGGAATTGCCGTGCGCGGCGCGAGCAGCGAAAACATCGCGTTGGCCCCGCAGCCCTCGATCCATGGCTGCGGCATCCGCGCCATCAGATCCATCGTGCGCGGACACAGCGCGGCATTGGCTTCGATCACCTTGCCGCGCTGGATCAGGTGGATCGCCGTCCAGTCCATATTGTAGTTGAGCGAGCGCCACTGGGCGAGCGGCTCGTTTGCTTCATATTGCACATAGGGAACGCGCTCAGCCGCTTCGGCCGCGGCGACAATTGCCAGTTCGGCAGCAATATCTTCGGTCGCAGCCTCGACTTCGGCGAGCCAGGGGAACTCGGCAGGATCCCAATATTCGACCTCGCGCAGGTTCGGATAATGGAAGTGGGTCGCTTCGCTATGGTAGATCCGGGTGCGGCGGGAAATGTTGCTGGCAAGCCGCTCGGCCCGGCGGCGCTCTTCGCCGGTCAAGGTCAGGCCGCTGTGCTCAAGCGCACCGTGCAGCCGGTTTTCCAGCGATTCCTGATAGGCCCGCCAGGCCGTTTCCGCCCGGGCGATCACGGGCACGAGCATCGGCGGCATCGGATCGGGGCGCCGCTGCGCGAGAGCGCGGCCATAAGCTTCGCCAGCCTCGCCATCGCCAAGCTGGTCGAGCAGCGCCGCGCGCACCAGCAGGCCGACGAAATCGAGCGGCACAATCCCCAGCGCGCGGTCGATCGCGACAAGCGCACCGCGCGGTTCGCCCGCCATGCGCCTGACCGTCGCCAGCCGGTGCCAGAACGCAGGCACTTGCGGATTTGCCGAGACCAGCGATTCGAGCAATTCACGCGCCTGGGGAAGGTTTCCGCCCGCCAGCGCGCGGTCGGCCTCGGCAAGGCGTTGCTGCATATGCTGGTCGGGCGCAGTCATGGCCACAATCAATGTCCGGCAAACCGTTTGATTGCAAGACAAGTAACTCGTCGGTTTGCAATTGATCCGCTCGTCAGCCGCGGTTAACGTCGATAATATTAAAGCGCCTCCCTCCCGGCGTGAGTTTTGAAGGACTTAAGATGTCGAAGATCGTTATTGCAGCGGGTGCGCTGGCACTGCTGGCAATCGCTGCTCCGGCCATGGCCGAACCCGCACCGGCCGCTGCCGGCGCTACCACCAAGAGCGATGACAAGGATCCCAACCGCGTGGTTTGCCGCCGGATGGAAGTGACCGGCAGCCGCCTTGCCAGCAAGCGCGTTTGCCAGACTGCTGCCCAGTGGGATGCCATGGAAGCCGCTCAGCGCCAGGATATCGAGCGCAGCCAGACCCAGCGCTGGAAGAGCGACTAATAGCCTAGCCAGTCGATCCACGGCTGCACCAGCGGCCGGATCGGCTCCAGTTCAGCCTGATAGCGTTCCCAGCGACCAACTGCCCTTGCATAGAGCGGTTGGCCGATCTGGGCATAGCTGGCCGTGCGCACGGCACCGCGCCGCTTGGCGCTGGTCTGGTTATCGAGCACTTCGGCGCGCCAGGGCAGGCCAAGAAATTCAAGCAGCGGGCGCATTTCCGCTTCAAGATCGGCGATCATCCGTTCGTAACGCACGCTGTGCACGTTGAGTGGCAGCAGTTCGCGCGCCCGGCGCCAGTTGGCGAACACCGCGTCATAGGTGCGGGCCGCCTCTTCAAGGTCGGTATAGCTGCGCATCGCATGGTTGGGCGTGAAGTTCGCCATGAAGCAACTTAGCACCGCATCGAGCGGGTGACGCTCGACCAGCACCACCTGCGCTTCGGGGAACAACCGGTGGATGACCGGCATGTGGGTGAGGTGCAGCGGCATCTTGTCGATCACGCGCCGACCGCTTGCCGGACCCTGGATTGCTTCCGCCAGTTCGAAATAGCGCGCACGCGCCGCCGTAATCCGCGCGGGATCGCTCTCACGCTCCAATCCCGGAAAGGCTGTCTCGACCTGCGCGAGCATCGGCTGCTCTTCGAAAACCTGCACTTCGGGCAGGGCCGTCAGCAACGTATCGAGCAGCGTCGTGCCCGACCGCGGCGAACCGACGATGAAGACCGGATCCGATTGGGCATCGGGAGCGCGTGGCACCGGCGGGAGCGGCGCGGTCATCGCGGCCGTGGCCGCAACGGTCTGTTCGCGGAACGTCGGTCCCGGCGGGGCTGGATGCGCCTCGCGCGAGGCCTGGTTCATCAGCGAATACTGGCGGAACGCCTCGGCCGTTTCGCCCAGTCGCTCCGCAATCTCGGCCCGCAGCTGCGCGGTGCGGATCGGATTGATGGTTGGCGGGATCAGGTCGGCCAGCACCTTGGCTTCCTCGAAGCGATCGCGGCGGCGCAGACTCCAGGCCTTGAGGAAGTTCAGTTCTGGCCGGGGGTCGATCGCCTCGCATTCGGCAACGTGGGCGTCGAGTTCATCGAGCCGATTGGCGTTTTCGTAGAGCAGCCCGAGTTCGAGCCGTGCCTCGCCAAAGGTCGTTTCCATTGTCGCCGCGGCGCGCAGCGTCTCTTCGGCAAGATCAAAGTTGCCGGCGGCCGCGAGGGCCAGTCCGAGTTCGACTTGCACCGCGTGATCGCGCGGAAACCGCATTGCCGCTTCCTGGGCGGTGTGCAGGCGCTTGTCCCGGTCCTCGCTCGCGCTCAGCACCTGGGCGAGATTGAGGAAGAGTTCCGGGCTGCCCCCACCGGGCGCGCGGTTGATGGCGTTTTCGAAGGCCAGGATCGCGCCCGCCCGGTCGCCGACCGTCGCCTTGCAGTTGCCGAGGTTGTTCCAGCTCTCCCAGTCCTCGGGCACCTGCGCAAGCGCCGTTTCATAGGCAGGGATCGCGTTCCCATAGTCCCCAGCCTGCTGGTGAAGATAGCCTGCCAGCCGGGCAATTTTGGGGTGGCCGCCGTGATTGGTGGCAAGGGCAAGGGCTTCTTCAGGGGAGCCCATGCTGGCGAGCAAGGTTGCGAGATTGAGCCGCGCGGCGCGGTCGGTCGGCACGACTTCGACCTGCCGCCGCAGCAAGCCCAGCGCCTCGGTGTGCTTGCCGGTCCGCAGCGCGGCAAAGGCGGCGATGCCAAGCAGCGCGGGATCACGCGGTGCCTGCTCCAGCCCGCTTTGGGCGGTATCATAGGCGGCGGCAAAATTGCCGCGACGGATCGCGGCGGCGGCGTCGCGCAGGATGGCTTCGCTGGTGCTCATGCCTGCGGGGGCCGGGCGATGTCATAGGCAACGGTCATCCGTTCGCCGCTACCAAATGGACGCGTGCCATGCCACATGATTGATGGAAACAGCGCGAGCGTGCCCGGCGCAGGCTTGACCGTGCGGAAAGCCCGCAGATCGGGCAGAAGATCGCGGCATTCGCCAAAGGCAAGCCAGCCGCTCTCCGGCACGACCGGATCGTCGGGCGGGACAACCACGTAAAACGCGGATGAGACCCAGCCCTGCCAGTGAACGTGATCGGCGTGGAACCCGCGATCGGTCAGCCGGACCGACCAGGAGCCCGCGATCCGGAGCGGCTCGCGCCGCGCCAGCAACATAGGATGGGCGGGATCCGCAGGCGGCAGGGTGGCGACATAACTGCGGACCGCCTCGAGCAGGGCAGCGCGCAAGCGGCGAATCTCAGGCTCGGCGCGGGCGAGCAGGTTGCCATCGGTCTGCGTGCCGCCGCGCACCGACTGGTCCAGCGGCTCACCCTTGGCCGTGTGGAGCCCGCGCAGCACCTCGGCGAGGCGGTCCAACGAACCAACCTCGCTGGCGATATCGAAGGTCTGGATCATCCGCTCGTCGCCTTCGAGCCATTGCCAGCGGATGTCTGCGTTGAGGCGCCACAGGAGCGAGCGATAGGGCCAGATCGCCGCATCGTTTGCGGCAAAGTGTTGGTCGGCCAGCAGGCCGGCCTGATCGTAACGGTTCAGGCGGATGAAGTTCCGGATCGGCCAGATCGCCGCCTCCCCATCGTCCGGGAATGGCAAGGAATCGAAGATCGCCTGGGCGCGTCCGGGTTCGCCGAGTTCCGACAGGCAGATCGCCTCGATTCGGTCGAGTTCGGCGCTGGGTCCGAGCGCGGCGCGTGCTTCGCCAACGATTTCAGCAGTGCGGTGATAGTCGCGCGCCTCCATCCAGAGCTGGATCAGCGTCTGCCACAGAGCCCCGGCCTGAGGGTGCTGCCCGATGGCCCGACGCAGCGGCGCGTCGAGTGGGGCGCCTTGGCCAACCTGCGCGGCAAGGCGGGCGTAGGCGTGGTGGCCATCGGTCCAGCCTGGACTGCTGCCGAGCAGCTTGCCGAGCTGATCGAGCGCTTCGGCACCCTTGCCTTCGGCCATCATCGCCGCGACGCGGCCCAGCATCACCGCGCCATCCGTTGGCGCGAGCAGGCGGGCCCGGTTGAACATCGTTAGTGCCGGATAACCGGCCTCGAGCGCGGTGCGGGCCTGGCTATGCGCAATGATCGGATCGGCGGGGGCCAACGCGGCGGCCTGGTTGAACGCCTGATGGGCGCCTGCGCTGTCCTGCAATTCCCGGCGCGCGAGGCCGAGGAACTGCCAGAGCCGCGGGTCTGCGGTCGAAGCGCCGACCAGTGGGGTCAGCCGCGCATCGACGGCGTCTGCAAGCCCGAGCCCCAGCGCGGAAGAGGCCGCGCGCAGCAGGGCGATGGTATCGTTTGCGGTATCGAGAGCCTGGAGGGCAGCAGCGCGGCTGGTCATGGACGAAACTTAGCGAGCCGGGGCCCATTACCCAAATGCAAAGTGCTGAAATGAAAATGGCGGACCCCAATGGGGCCCGCCACCTTCAATTGCTTGCGTTTGGTTCGACTTAGAAGTCGAGCGTGACGCCGGCGTAGATGTAACGACCCATCGAGTCGTAGACCTGCGCCCAAGTGTTGCCATTGCAAGGACCGGTCGGGCAAGCACTGGGGTAGGACACGGTGCCGCCGTTCGTGCTCGTTCCACCCGGAACAATCGGAGGAGTCTTATCAAACAAGTTGTTCGCACCGAGCCGGAACTTGTAATGATCTCCGACATTCGCCGTAAATCCAAGGTCGAAATAGTTGTACGCATTGATACCAAGCTGACCAGGTGCCGTGATGTTCGGGCTGTTCAGGTTGGGGTTTGAACTCGTGCGGTCGAAATCAAGCCCACCGATATAACGCCAACGCAGCGAGACTCCGATACCCATCTTGGTGTCGAGGCTGACCTTGACCTGATGACGCCACTTCGGGTTCGGGATGCCGCAGATCGTACCGTAGTAGCCCACGCAATTAACTGGATTGGTGATACCGTCATAGGTGACCAGCTCGTCAAGGTAGGTACCGATGAACGAGATGCTCGCGCGGCCCAGACCACCGATCTGGTGGCTGTAAGCGGCCGAAACGTCGATGCCCTTGGTCGAGGCATAACCGATGTTCTGAGCGGTATCGACGATGTAACCATTCGATGTGCGCCACAGCGAACCCGAAGCGTCACGGTGCACAAGGCTGCAGAAGAACGGATCGGCGGTGTTGGTGCACTGGGTGACGATGGTGTCGGCGCCAATACCCTGGATCGCGTCCTTGACCTTGATGTTGAACCAGTCAACGCTGGCCGAGAAGCCCGGCAGGAAGCGCGGCTGGAGAACAACACCGGCAGTCCAGGTGTCGGCGATTTCAGGCTGCAGGCCGGGGTTGCCGCCTTGGAGACCATTGTATTGATTGGCCGGATTGGCGGCGACGACCTGGCCGACCGTGAGACCCTGCGCAAGACAGCCGGTTTCCGAAGCCGCGATCGCGTGACCCGAGCACGGGTCATCCGAACCGTCGAGCGCGACAAGCTGCGGCGAGAAGAAGTTCTGCAGCGTGGGCACGCGGACCGCGCGGTTGTAACCGCCACGGAAACGGATGTCTTCGATCGGGGCGAATTCGCCTTCGATCTTGTAAGTGTCGGTCTTGAAGGTCGCGCCGCCACTGACCTTGTACGACGAGTGGCGATAGCCACCGGTCAGCGTCAGGTCATAGACGAAGCTGTCCTGAACCAGCGGAGCGCGAAGTTCGGCGAACACTTCCTTGACGTCGAAGTTACCCGAGACCGACGGCGTAGCGCCGCCCTGGCCGGCAAGGTCACCGGTCTGGAACTCGACGTCGGTGACGTATTCCAGGGTTTCCTTGCGGTATTCGACACCGACAGCGAGGCCGAAGCCGTCACGGGCAGCCGGGCTCTTCAGGCCATACTGGCCCAGGTCGCCGGTCAGCGCGGCACTGGCCACCTGTTCGGTGTTGATGCCCTTGGCGAAGCCCGGAGCCTGAACGTAGTTCAGAGCAGCCTGGCTAACGGTTCCGGTGCCCCAGATATCCCACGGCACGCAGTTTGGATCGCTGCCGTCGAGGACCGAGCGGCAAACCGGGCCGTTTTCGCCCTGAACAACGTCGAGCGCGCGGGTGATGCGGGTGATCGAGAAGTCGTTCAGGTAGATCTGGCTCGAGATCGTGCGACCGTACTGATAGTACGCGTCATACGACCAGACCGAGTCCAGGTCGCCCTTCATGCCGAGCACGCCGCGGTAGCTGGTGTGCTGCAGGTCGCTCTGACGCGGACCGCCTTCAACGTTGCGGCGCAGGATCTGCGCGAAACCACGGTTATAGGTGTTGCCGGTGGTCGGATCGATGAAGGCATAGGGTGCTTCACCGGTGTTGCCGACGACGTCGAACGCGCGGGCCGGATCGGGGCTGACGAGCAGGTTCTGAGTGTCGCACAGCACAGCCAGCTGCGAGGCGCCCAGCAGCGGGTTGTCGCAGTTGATCGAGAGGGTGTTACCAAAGTCGCCCGAAGGAGCGATCTGGGCGACGGTGCGGTCGTCCATGAACATGAATTCAAGGTACGGGTGCAGCGCTTCGCTGATTTCGTAGTCCGCGAAGACGCCAGCGGTGTAGCGTTCGTCCGGACGCTGGAAATAGTTCAGCGGCGCGTAGTTGTATGGCGTGAAGCCACCGGTCAGCGTGCGGCCCGAGCCGATCTGGAAGAAGGTCGAGGTGAACGACTCTGCGCCGCCTGCATAGGCAATGACGGTGCCATTGGCCGATGTGGCGGAGCCACCGCACGAAAAGAGCTGGCCATTGACAGTGGCCTGCGCCGGGGTTCGACCATTCAACGTACAGGCGCTATAGTCACGGCTCGCCTGAAGGACCGGATTTACCTTGCGGTAGCCGGCATAGGCAGTGATGTGGCCGTGGCCGTCATCGAAGCCTGCACCAAACGAAACGGTCGCGTCAACGGTGCCGCCATCGGTCACCATGCCGCGCGGCAGCGCAAAGCCGCGAGCATTAACTGGCTGCGTGACCTGAATGCCGGCATCGTTGTTGTGGTTGTAGAAGCTGTACTGCCCATCGATGCGGAAGCCCTCGAACTGGGTATCCATCACGAAGTTCACAACGCCCGACACGGCGTCAGCGCCGTACACTGACGAGGCACCGCCGGTCAGCACGTCGATGCGCTTGAGCATCGAGCCCGGGATGATGTTGATGTCGGCAGCCGACGAGCTCGGATCACCCGGGACGACGCGACGGCCGTTGACCAGCACGAGGGTGCGGGCCGAGCCGAGGCCGCGCAGGTTGAGCGTGGCGGTACCGGTTGCGCCGTTGGCATAGTTCGCGCCCTGGCCTGCGAAGACCTGCGGCAGCGAGTTCACCAGGTCTTCCACGCGGGTCGTACCCGTGCCCTTGATGTCTTCCGCCGAAACGACCGTCACCGGGCTCGCGGATTCAAGGTTGGGCGACGCCAGACGCGAACCGGTGACGACGATGGCGGCATCGTCGGTCGCCTCGTCATCGGCGGTCTGCGCATAGACCGGGTTGGCGACCAGCGCGAAGCCGATCACTGCCGGGGCAGATGCAAGTTTGAGAAGATTTTTCATTTGGTTCCAGTCCCTTGTTCTGGATGCCGGAGGAGAGATCCGACACAAAAACAGGCAAACACCCGACTACAACGATAGCCAAGCGTATCACCCGATGAGCTTTCCGTGCCGGGGCATTCATGTCATGTAAAGCCAAGTGCGGCGCAGACGCTGCACTTTGGCGGCGACTGTAACGATATTGCCACAGTGGCGGTGCGGCCGAGGAATGCCTATTAACCAGTCGCTTGCCCGGCTTGGCGGGGCCGCAGTTCGAGGAGGTCAGGATGCGCCTTAATGCAAAGTTGGTCGTGTGCGGCGCATCTGCGCTGGCGCTTGTGGCTGGTGGTGGCCAGGCATTGGCCAAGAAGTCCGACAAGGCACCGCCGCCCGCACCGCAGGCCTATCAGCAGCTGATCGAATGCAAGCAGATTGCCGATCCAACCGCGCGGCTGGCCTGCTATGACCAGCAGGTCGGCGCGATCGAAAGCGCCACGGCGGCCGGCGACCTGGTGATTTCGGATCGCCAGACGATCAAGGAGGCGCGGCGCGGCCTGTTCGGCTTCCGCCTCCCCAGCCTGGGCATCTTCGGCGGCGGCGGCGATGACGAAAACGACGCCAACGACATCAAGGCGATTGATTCGACGGTCAAGGCTGCGCGCCAGTTCGGTTACGGATCGTGGCGTGTCACGCTGGACGATGGTTCGGTGTGGGAGCAGGTCGATGACCAGAAACTGCTGTTCGATCCGGTCAGCGGTAACAAGGTGCACATCTACAAGGGCGCGGTGGGCACTTTCCGGATGAACATCGACGGCCAGCGCGCGATCAAGGTGCGGCGCGTGGAATAACGCGCCCGCCTGCCTCACCTACTTCATCGGCCCGGTGAACAGCAGCGGGTCGAGCCGCGCATCGCCCCATTTGATCGACCAGTGCAGGTGCGGGCCGGTTGCGCGGCCCGTCATGCCGATATTGCCGATGTACTGGCCCTGGTGGACGACATCGCCCACTTTGACCGCCAGCTTCGAGCAGTGCAGGAAAGCGCTGTTGAGGCCCATTCCGTGGTCGATCATCAGCAGGTTCCCTTCAAGCGTGAAGGGGCTTGCCGCGGCGAGGATTACCACCCCGTCGGCCGGGGCGACAAACGGCGTGCCGCTAGCCCCGGTCGCGATGTCCATGCCCGAGTGATAGCTGCCCGGCGTGCCGTTATAGATCCGCTGCGAGCCGAATTTGCCCGAGAGGCGCCCGCGGACCGGCCAGATGAAATTCTGCCGCCAGCCATCGGTTTCATGCGAAACGCTGCGCGCGGCCTTGATCTGGGCCAGCTCCGCGTCGCGCCGCTTCTGGAATTCGGGATTGGGCGGGGTGCCGGGTTTGGGGCCAAGCGGGATATGCTCGATCTGCCAGGCGCGCGGCGCAATGGTCAGCGTCCTGGCCGCCTCGCGCCCGTCGGCCAGGCGTGCGACCAGCTGGGCGCTGACCCCCGCGTCGCGATCGAAGGCGATGAAGAAGCGGCCATCGGCGGCGAGTTCGACCGCCTTGCCATTGAACGTCAGGGTTGCGCCCTTCGGCGCTATTCCCCGCGCCCAGCCGCCCTGAGTGAGCTGGCCGGTCAGGGCGAAATCGACTTGCGGCGCAAGGGCTTCCGCAGCGCGCGCGGCGATGCCGCTGGCTTGAAGCGCAGTCAGTGCCAGGGCAGTGCCGCCAGCAGCCAGCAACAATCCGCGCCGCATGGCCTGGCTCAGACCTGGCCCAGCAGGCGCCGGGTGGCCGCTTCGGGGCTGGCGTAGGCTTCCTGACGTTCCGCGCTCCAGTAACGCAGTTCATCAAGCGGAATCGCGGCGGCCGTGACGGCGCAGATCACGTGATTGCCCGGTTTGAGCACGCGAAAGCCGTTCGGCTGGTAGAACAGGGTGGCGGTGCGATCGGCGGATGACATCAACATGACGCCTTCCTAGCCCAAGCTGCCTGTCAGAGCAATTTACCCTGCTCGGGCGGAGCGGGGCGGGGCGGGGCTTTCGGCTTGGGTTGCGCACGGCTGGGCGCGGAATCGCCGGGGGCAACCGCCAGCTCACCGTCGCGGAAGTGCAGGGTGAGCGCCGCTTCCTGCGCCGCGGCCTCGCGGCTGACGAGCGTGCGCCCGTCGGCCCCGGTTACCCGAACATAGCCGCGCTGAAGGACGCGGTCGGGATCGAGCGACTGCGCCAGCCGCGCCAGCGCATCCAGCCGGTCGCGCGCACGATCAAGGCGGGCCGAGAGAAGCGGCAGCGAATGCCGCCCCGCGATCCTTTGCAGATCGGCGCGGGCAATGTGGGTGCGCTCACCCAGCCCGCGCCGCAGCCGTTCGGACAGTTCGTCAAGCCGCTGGGCATGGGGGCTGAGCAGGGCCTGTGGGGCGGGCAAACGCTCGGCCCGCACGGCCAGCCGCTCGCGCCCCAGCTGCACCGGGCGTGCCACCGCGCGGCGCTGGCGCAGGGCAAGTTCGCCCAGCTGGGCGAGCAGTTCCTCGCGCACCGGCACGGCGATTTCGGCGGCGGCAGTGGGCGTGGGCGCGCGCAGGTCGGCGGCGAAGTCGGCCAGGGTGGTGTCGGTTTCATGCCCGACGGCGGAAATCACCGGGATCGTCGATCCGGCGATGGCGCGAACCACGACTTCCTCGTTGAAGGCCCAGAGGTCTTCGATCGAGCCGCCCCCGCGCGCGACGATCACCAGATCCGGGCGCGGCGCCGGCCCGCCCGGTGCCAGCGCGGAAAAGCCGCGCACGGCAGCGGCAACCTGCTCGGCCGCGCCCTGGCCCTGAACCAGCACCGGCCAGACCACGACATGGGTCGGGAACCGGTCGGCCAGACGGTGCAGGATGTCGCGGATGACAGCGCCAGTGGGCGAGGTAACGACCCCGATCACGCGCGGCAGGAACGGCAGGCGGCGCTTGCGCTCGGGCGCGAACAGGCCCTCGGCCTCGAACCGCGCCTTGTTGCGCGCGAGCAGCGCCAAGAGCGCGCCTTCGCCCGCGATCTCCATCCGCTCGATCACGATCTGGTAGTTCGAGCGGCCGGGATAGGTGGTGAGCTTGCCGGTGGCGATCACTTCCAGCCCGTCTTCCGGCTGGAAATTGAGCCGCCCGACCGTGCCGCGCCACATCACCCCGTCGAGCCGCGCGTTTTCGTCCTTGAGGGCCAGATAGACATGGCCCGAGGCCGCGCGCTTCACCCCGGAAAGCTCGCCGCGCACCCGCACATAGGCAAACCGATCTTCCACCGTGCGCTTCAATTGCGCGGAAATCTCGCTCACCGAAAGCGCTGCGGCGTTGTCCCCGGCAGACTCCTTCGCTACCAGCCCGCCATCAAAGGTATCTTCGTCATTGAAAGGCGGAACGCGAGACATGAATATCCTGCTGCTGGGATCGGGCGGGCGCGAACATGCGCTGGCATGGAAGCTCGCGCAATCCCGTCTGTGCGACAAGCTGTTCGCAGCCCCCGGAAATCCCGGCATTGCCGAGCACGCGCAGCTTGTCGCGCTCGAGGTGACCGATCACGCCGCCGTGCTGGCCTTCTGCGAGGCGCAGGGCATTGGCCTGGTCGTGGTCGGCCCTGAAGCGCCGCTGGTTGACGGGCTGACCGACGCCTTGCGCGCGGCAGGCGTGCCGGTGTTCGGGCCGAGCAAGGCCGCCGCCCAGCTGGAAGGCAGCAAGGCCTTCACCAAGGAACTGTGCGCGCGCCACAATATCCCGACCGCCGGGTTCGAGCGCGTCGCCAGCGAAGCGGCGGGCCTCGCCGCACTGGACAAGTTCGGCATCCCGGTGGTGATCAAGGCCGATGGCCTGGCCGCCGGCAAGGGCGTGACCGTGGCCATGACCCGCGCCGAAGCCGAAGAAGCTGTGCGCGAGATCTTTTCGGGCCGGTTCGGCGAGGCCGGGGCCGAGGCCGTGATCGAGGAATTCCTCGAAGGCGAGGAAGCCAGCTTCTTTGCGATCACCGATGGTCACACCATCGTCCCCTTCGGCTCGGCGCAGGACCACAAGCGCGTGGGTGACGGCGATACCGGCCCCAACACCGGGGGGATGGGCGCCTACAGCCCCGCCCCGGTGCTGACCCCGCTGCTCGAAGGCGAGGCGATCGAGCGGATCGTCGCCCCCACGGTGCGGGCGATGGCTGAGGAAGGCACGCCCTATTCCGGCGTGCTTTATGCCGGGCTGATGCTGACCAAGAGCGGCGTCCAGCTGATCGAATACAACGCCCGCTTCGGCGATCCCGAATGCCAGGTGCTGATGCTGCGGCTGGAAAGCGATCTGGCCGAACTGATGCTGGCCGTGGCGGAAAACCGGCTGGCCACACTGCAGGCCCCGCGCCTTTCGCCTGACACTGCGCTGACGGTGGTGATGGCGGCAGAGGGCTATCCCGGCACGCCCAAGAAGGGCGGGACGATCGACGGCATTGCTGCGGCCGAAGCGGACGGGGCCAAGGTGTTCCACGCCGGCACCGCGCTGGTGGATGGACAACTGGTGGCAAGCGGCGGGCGCGTGCTCAACGTGACCGCGCGCGGCGCAAGTGCGACCGAGGCCCAGGCCAGGGCCTATGCGGCGGTGGACAGGATCGCGTTCCCGGACGGGTTCTGCCGCCGCGACATCGGCTACCGCGAAGTCGCGCGCGAAGCGCAGGGCTAGGCCACTCCGGGCCAGCAGCGCCATTTGCCATTTTTACCAATTTGCTAGATTTTATCGCTGCCGTTTGTTGGCGTTGGGTCTCATGGTGACAAGATGCAAATTGATAGAAATTTCAAACCACTTAGCGTTTCTGATGGATTTAAGAAGGCCAGAAGGAATGCCCTTGTATGGTCAAGCATCACGATAGTTGCCTACTTTGGAACTGATCCTGCCGATAAAAGTAAGCATATCAGCAACATTTCTACGACAATCGGCCAGATTGGATTGCTTTATTCTTGGAAACTCATCGTAATTTTTTGCTACTTTGCATCTCTATTTATGTTTGTAGGCTTCTTAAGGGAACAAACAATACTTAAAACACATAATTCAGAGGCGCTATTTGAAAAACAAATCCTAGAAGTCGGCGACTTTATAGGCCGGGTTTCCACAGAGGTCCGAGATCTTTCAATTTCTGTCGAAGGTTACAATAATTCTCTAAGGTCTGCCGTAAATCAAATTGAGAATGAAATAAATATTTCCGGAGAAATATCTTTGACTATGCATCACAATCTAAAAGGTGCATTTTTACCTTTGTACGAAAGAAATTTCAATATAGACTATTGTAGTTTAAAAGAGAAATTGCAAGATTCTGGATTTACGAATTTAGAGAATATTGTCGGGATGGAAATTTACAATTCATTCCAAAATTTTCAGAACGAGTTTTTCGTCAGTATAGATCAGACGCTGGATGAGTTTAATAAAAACATGCAGTCGCGCTCATACGTGATGAGCAATATTTTTTCTGATAATAAGTTAGGGATGGCGAATATCGAGCAGAAAATTGAATCTCTTTCAAGAGTTGAGAGCGCCCTAAAAATTTTTTCAAATTCCATAAGCGCCAACGAACTACGCTGGCTAAGATTTTATGACATTTATCCAGTATATATATTATTTTCTATTTCAACTTTGTCGGTTCTTAGTACATACTTTTTCCCTTCAATGAAACATTTCTTCATTTGAGATTGGTGTTTTCCAAGTACGGCCCGAGGAAATCCCGCACCAGCCACAGCGGCAGGTAGGGGCGCGCCAGGGCCTTGTCGATCGCATAGGGCCACCAGCCCGGACCGAACGGACAATAGAGCCGCACCGGCACGCCCAGCTGCCTGGCGATCGCCGTGGTGCGGCGGCGGGGCAGGCCGCGCAGCTGTTCGAGCTCGCACGGGGTGCCTGAGGCCTTGAGCACTTCCAGCGCCGCCCGGGCCAGAGCCGGATCGTGGGTGGCAACGGCCACCGGCGCGCTGCGGCCCGCCAGCGCGCGGACCAATTCAAGGTAGTTCGCGGCAACATCGGGCACGTCGCCTGCCGGATCGACCCATTCGCCCTTCACTATCCGCAGCCGCGCAGGCGCATCGCGCAAAGCCTGCGCATCGCCCGCACTGCGCTGCCAGCGCGCGGGGAGAGCGGCGCCGATGTCCGGCATTGCGCTTGCCAGCGCGAGGGTTGGTTCGGCCTGCGCTTCGCTGTGGGCATCGAGCACCAGCGGCAGGCCGCCCCCGGCAATGGCGGCAATCGCTGCCGGGTCAAAAGCCAGCGCGGGCGCCTTGACCGAAAGATAGGTGTCGGCGCCCAAGGCGCGCAGCCGCGCGGCAAGATCGAGATAGACCGCCACGATCGCGCCGGGCGCGGCGTCGCCGGGGTGGAAAAAGCCGGCGCTGGTCGCCAGTCCGCGCTTGCCCAGCCGGGCGCAAATCCGCGCCGCCTGCTCGGCTCCGGGCCCGGGTACGGCGCGTTCGACCAGCCCCGGCAGAGCATAACGCGCATCGCGCAGCAGGCTCCACGGGGTATGCTTCATCCCGCAGCCCCTTTGCCCCCAGCCCTGGCCGTCAGCCAGCCGATGCCATCTTGCACGAAGGCCGCTGCACCGCGCCAGTTGGCGGGATAGGTGCGCACCCGCACGCAGGGGCGGCTGGCACTGGTCCAGAAATCGGCGATCCACGGTTCGACATCGCCCATCAGCTCGAACGAGGTCAGCCCGCCGCGCGCCGCTTCGCCCAGCGCGAACAGCATCAGCAAGGTCCCTGGCGAGCAGCGCGCATAGGCCTCGTTATACCCGATCTTGTAGAGCCAGTAGCGCCCCGCCCATTCGACCGCGAGCTGCATGGCGACGGCTTGGCCATCGATCCGCAGGAACGCGATCCGCAGCATCCCGCGCTCGGCCGCGGCGCTCAGATAGCTGCGGAAAAAGGCGGTCTTGGCCGGATCAAGGGCAATGGCGGTTCCGGCGGCTTCCTTCCAGCCCATCCGCTCGATCGCGATCGCCTCGTCGAACAGGGCGTCGAACTGGCTTGGGGTCGGCGAGAGCATTTCATAGCTGAGCTTGCCAAATTCGGCGGCACGGCGGGCGGCACGTCGGAAATCCGACTGGCGCGAGGACTTGAAGCGGCTCGCCGGCTCGGCCCAGGCCGGATCGAGCGCGATATAGGGGCAAGGCGCGGCCGGGCGCACCCGAATCAGCCCGTGCCGGCGCATCGCCTGCTGCAACGCGGGGATGAGCGGCGAGTCCGCCGGGATCCGGGCAAGGTCGATCGGTCGGCGCTGGACGGCGAGGGCGCGCGCCAGAGACAACGCGGCAGCCGAATCGCGGCACAAGGCGTCGAACGGTTCGGCCACCTCGCGGGCGCCGGGAATATTCCAGCGCTGCAACATCCCTTGCGTGCGGCATAGCGGTAGCAAGGCCCCGGCCCCGTCGGCGCCAAAGCCGGCCTGCCACAGCACCACGGCCGTGCCCGCCAGCATGGTCTGCGTCAGGGCAATGGCATAGCTGGCATCCTGGGTCGGCAGCACTGCCGCTTCGCCGAGCCGGGCCCAGCCACGCCGCAGCGCCGCCGCGCCTTCCGGTCGGGCGAGATCGCAAATCCCGGCAGTGTCCGGCGTCTGGTGTGGCACGTCTGCTTCCTCGCGCGCGGTATAGCTGCGAAGATGCTAACGAACCCTGACGGTCGTGCGGCACCCCACGAAATCCGGCCCACACGAAAGCTGGGGGGCGCCAAACGAAACGGCGCCCACCCCCAGGCTGGGAGCAGGCGCCGTGAACTCGTCCATTCCGGCGAGCGCCGGAACGTCAAGCTACCGGAAGCTTACTTGGCGGCTTCGGTCGCAGCTTCGGTCGCCGCGTCAGTGGCAGCGTCGGTCGCGGCGTCAGCAGCAGCGTCGGTGGCCGCGTCGGTGGCGACTTCTTCGGTGGCGGCGGGAGCCGCTTCTTCACCCTTGCTGCAAGCAGCGAGAGCCAGCGAGCTGGCAACGGTAGCGAGAACGAGAACAGTCTTGCGCATAATCATGCCCCCTATGGTTTTAGGCGGCCCCAGCCTAACTGATG
>NZ_JAYSBK010000041.1:0-26139 GCF_041915465.1 Novosphingobium sp.
ACCGCCTCGCCCGATCAGCTCCAGGCCTATCGCGTCGCGGAAGGCGCGGTGATCGGCCAGGCCTATATGTGGCTGGCGATCGCCATGCTGGGCATTGCCGCGCTCTTCTGGTTGTTCCGTTCCGCGCTCGATCACGCCAAGGCGGACGAGGCCAAGGTCGAAGGCACCCTGGGCCTGTTCTTGCACAACAAGCGAGTGCAACTGGGCGCGCTTTGCATCTTTACCTATGTCGGCGCGGAAGTCGCGATCGGCTCGAACATGATCGCCTACCTTGGCGAACCCGGAGTGATGGGGCTCGACCTTGAAAGCGCGGGCAAACTGGTCGCGTTCTACTGGGGCGGCGCGATGGTCGGGCGGCTGCTCGGCGGCTTCGTGCTGCGGATGTTCAAGCCCGGCCGCGTGCTGACCGCTTATGCCGCCGCCGCGATCGGCCTGATCGCGATCTCGGCCTTCGGCGCGGGCGCGATTTCGGGCTGGGCGCTGATCCTGGTCGGCCTGTGCAATTCGCTGATGTTCCCGACGATCTTCAGCCTCGGCACCGAAGGGCTTGGCGAGCAGACCCCGCAGGGTTCGGGCATCCTGTGCACCGCCATCGTCGGCGGCGCGCTCGTCCCCTACCTGTTCGGCACCATCGCCGACGTGACCGGCAATATCCGCATGGCGTTGATCGTCCCTGTGATCTGCTATGCGATCATTGCGCTGTTCGGCCGCTGGGCCGTCGCCAATCCGAGCGGCCAGAGCGGCAGCGAAGCACCGGTCTTCGAATAGGCGGCGTCAGGCCCGGCCCGTCTCGCTAGAGAGCAGGGCCGGGTCGATCCCTTCGGCCTGCCAGGCCGCACGCCAGCGCGACGATGCGGGCGTATCGAACAGCACTTGCGGATGGGCGCCCGCCGCATACCAGCCGTGTCGGCGCATTTCTCCGTCGAGCTGCCCCGCCCCCCAACCGGCATAGCCGAGCGCGACCAGCCACTGACGCGGGCCGGTACCGGCGGCGATCGCGCGCAGCACTTCCTGCGAGCCCGACAGGCAGCACAGCCCTTCGACCTCGATCATACCCGGTCCGTGCCAGTCACCCGAGTGCAGGACAAAGCCGCGCTGCGGCTCCACCGGTCCACCGACCAGCACCGCGCAATCGGGGGCGACGCCCGGATCGATCCCAAGATCTTCGAGCAATTCGTGCAGCCGAAATTCGGGATGGACCGCGCCAACACCGATCCCCAGCGCGCCCTCGCGGTCGTGCACGCACATCGCGATCACCGCGTGGTCGAAACGCGGATCGCCCATCCCGGGCATGGCCAGCAAGAGCCGGCCCGCTAGATAGCTGGCCTCGGTCATTCCGGGCAGAGGTTAGCCCCGCCGCAGCCCCAACTCAATCGTCGGATCGACCGCGCGATCAATCCCTGGGCAGCAGATGCTTCTGCACCTTGCCCGAGGCGGTGCGCGGGATCGTGTCGGTGATGATGACGCTGGCGGGGACCTTGAACTTGGCGAGGCGCGCGGTGCAGTGCGCGGTGATGTCGTCCGCGCTCAGGCTCGATCCGGGCTTGAGGATGATGAAGGCGCGGCCAACCTCGCCCCAGCGTTCGGACGGCACGCCGATCACTGCGGCTTCGGCAATGTCGTGCAGTTCGGCAATCGCGGCCTCGACCTCGGCCGGATAGACGTTTTCGCCGCCCGAGATGTACATGTCCTTCTTGCGGTCGACGAGGTAGAAGAACCCGTCCGCGTCCTGCAGCGCGGCGTCGCCGGTCTTGAACCAGCCATCGTGGAAGGCCTTGGCGGTCAGCTCCGGCTGGTTCCAGTAACCCGGCGTGATCGAGGGGCCGCGCAGCCACAGTTCGCCGGTTTCGCCCTGCGCCACATCGTTGCCGTCCTCGTCGACGATGCGGGTCTGCACCGCCATCAGCGGCAGGCCGCAGCTGCCCGCCTTGGCGATCAGGCGGTCCTCGTCGTGCACGGGCATGGCAAAGTTCGACCCCGTCTCGCTCATCCCGAACCCGTCGGAGAAACGGATCCCGGCATGGGCGAAACGTTCGACCTGCGCCTTGGGATTGGGCGCGCCGCCGGTGACGTACATCTTGAGGCCGTGGAACTTTTCGGGCGCGAAGTCCGGATGCTGCCACAGCACGGTCGCCATCTGCGGGACTGAGAAATAGTGCGTTATGCCAAGCGCCGGATCGCCGATCCGGGCAATGGTCTTGTCCGGCACGAAGCCCGAGGAGACCCACACGGTGCCCCCCGCCACGATCGGCACGCGCGCAGCCGCGAACAGCCCGGCGGTGTGGAACAGCGGCATATCGCACAGGAACACGCTTTCATAGCTGACCATCGAGCCCAGCGTGAAGTTGATCGGCCCCCAGAAGGCATTGGCGCAGGTGATGATCACGCCCTTGGGCCGCCCGCTGGTGCCCGAGGTATAGAGCAGGGTCATCGGCTCGTCCCAGCCGCGCCGGGCATCGACGGGCGCGCGGGCACCCGCCTCGCCCAGCGTTTCCAGATCGGCCAGCAGGTGTTGTTCGACGCCGGTATCCGGCACCGTGAAATCGGCATCGTGGAACATCAGCGCGGGCTGGGCATCGTCCATCAGCGCGGCGATCTCGGCCGTGGCGAGGCGCCAGTTGTAGGGCACGAAGATCGCGCCTGCTCGCTCGCAGGCATATTGCAGGATCAGCACGTTGGGGTGGTTGCGCGCAAGGGTCGCCACGCGCGCGCCGCTGGCCGCGCCCAGCTTGTCCACCAGCCAGGCCGCCGCCCGGTCGATCGCCGCGTCAAACTGCGCCCAGTTCCAGGTTCGGCCCGTCTCCGCGCAGCCCACGGCGATCCGGCGCGGCATGGCGGCGGCATGGTTGCGCACGGGATCGATAACGATGGTGGGCATTGGAACGGGCCTCTCTCATAGTTCTTGCGGCATATCACGCCGATCTTACGGCAGGGGGAATAGCTGCAATAATGCTATGGTCAATAACAATCTGACTCGCCATTCGCACCAGTCCGCACTAGCCTTTGCGCTGCATGGTCGGAGTCGAACACACTGTTGCATCCGGCCAGATAATTTGTATGCCTTACCTACTAATTTCGCTATAGCGATGCAAAGCAGAATCGCCTTTGGAGAGGTACCACCCATGAACGACATGACCACGATCGATCGTACCCAGCGTCCTTACTCGGCTGCGGCGCAGGCGTTCCTTGCGCGCAAGCCGGCGCTGTTCATCAACAACGAATGGGTCGCCTCCAGCCAAGACGCCCTGATCGAGGTGGAAGACCCTTCGTCGGGCAAGATCATCGGCCATGTCGTCGATGCCTCGGACAAGGATGTGGACCGGGCCGTTGCCGCCGCGCGCGCCGCGTTTGACGATGGCCGCTGGTCGAACCTGCCGCCGATGGTGCGCGAACGCATCATGATCCGCCTGGCCGACCTGATCGAGGCCAATGCCGACGAACTGGCCGAGCTTGAAGCGATCGACAACGGCAAGCCCAAGGGCATGGCCGGCGCGGTCGACGTGCCAGGCGCGGCCAGCCACATCCGCTTCATGGCCGGCTGGGCGAGCAAATTGAACGGCGAGGTGATCCAGCCCTATTCGATGCCCAACGGCACCGTGTTCGGTTACACCAAGAAGGAACCCGTCGGCGTCTGCGCGCAGATCGTGCCGTGGAACTTCCCGCTGCTGATGGCCTGCCTCAAGATCGCCCCGGCGCTGGCGGCTGGATGCACCACGGTGCTCAAGCCCGCCGAACAGACCAGCCTCACCGCGCTGCGCCTGGCTGACCTGATCGCCGAAGCCGGGTTCCCGGCCGGCGTGGTCAACGTCATCACCGGCAACGGCCACACCGCGGGCGACCGCATGGTCAAGCACCCCGATGTCGACAAGGTCGCCTTCACCGGCTCGACCGAGATCGGCAAGCTGATCAACAAGAACGCCACCGACACGCTGAAGCGCGTGACGCTGGAACTGGGCGGCAAGAGCCCGGTCGTGGTCATGCCCGACGTCGATGTCGCCGTCACGGCGGCTGGCGCGGCGGGCGCGATCTTCTTCAACTCGGGCCAGGTCTGCGTCGCCGGTTCGCGCCTCTATGCGCACCGTTCGGTGTTCGACCAGGTGATCGAAGGAGTTGCCGCCACCGCCCCGTTCTGGGCGCCGCGTGCGTCGCTCGATCCCGAAGCCCACATGGGCCCGCTGGTGTCGAAGGAACAGTTCGAGCGCGTGATGGGCTATATCGAGGCCGGCAAGCGCGACGGCGCCAGCGTGGCGATGGGCGGCGATGCGGCGGCGGCCGATGGCGGCTACTACGTCAACCCGACGGTGCTGGTCGACGTGAACCCGCAGATGAGCGTCGTTCGCGAGGAAATCTTCGGCCCGGTGGTCGTGGCCCAGCGCTTCGACGACATCGACGAAGTGGCCCGCGAAGCGAACAACACCTGCTATGGCCTCGGCGCCGGGGTGTGGACCAAGGACGTGGCGACCATGCACAAGCTCGCCGCCAAGATCAAAGCCGGGACCGTGTGGGGCAACTGCCACGCCGTGATCGACACCGCACTGCCGTTCGGCGGGTTCAAGGAATCGGGCCTGGGCCGTGAACAGGGCCGCCAGGGGATCGAATCCTACCTCGAAACCAAGACGGTCATCGTCCAGCTCTAAGCCAGACACCGGGACGCCGCGCCGGAACCGTCCGGCGCGGCGCCTGCATTTTTTCCAAACTTTCCCGAGGAGCCAGCCCGTGGCAATCGACCTTTCCAAGATCAAGGCCATCGACGTTCACGTTCACGCCGAGGTTTCGTGCCACGATCCCGAAGACCCGGTGATGGGCCAGTTCTTCGATGCCGCCAGCGCCTATTTCAAGGCCCCGCGCGAACGACCCAAGATGCCCGAGATCGCGGAGATCTACCGCGAACAGCAGATCGCCTTCTGCATGTTCACGGTCGACTGCGAAAGCGGGATCGGCGCCAAGCGCGTGTCGAACTATGAAGTGGCCGAATTCGCCGCCAAGCACGACGACATCTGCATCCCCTTCGCCTCGATCGACCCGCACAAGGGCAAGCTGGGCGCGCGCGAGGCGCGTGATCTGGTTGAGAACTGCGGCGTGCGGGGCTTCAAGTTCCATCACATAATGCAGAATATCGAACCGGCCGCGCAGGTTGGCTATCCGATCTATGAAGTGATCAACGAATACAAGCTGCCCGCGATCTTTCACACCGGCCATTCGGGCATGGGCACCGGGATGCGCGGCGGCGGGGGCGTGAAGCTGAAGTATGGCCAGCCGATGCTGGTTGACGACGTTGCGGTCGATTTCCCCGACATGAAGGTGATCCTCGCCCACCCGAGCTGGCCGTGGGTCGACGAAAGCCTGTCGATGGCGCTGCACAAGGACAACGTGTTCATCGATCTGTCGGGCTGGTCGCCGAAGTACTTTGCCCCGCAGATCATCCAGTATGCCAACACGCAGCTTCGCAAGAAGATGCTGTTCGGCAGCGATTTCCCGCTGATCCATCCGCAAAAGTGGATCGATGCGGCGCTGCAGGTCGGCTTCAAGGAAGACGTGTTGCCCGGCATCATGAAGGACAACGCCGCGCGCGTCCTCGGCCTCGCCTGAGCAGCCGCGCCGTGGACTTCACCGGACGCAATGTCGTCATCACCGGCGCGTCGACCGGGATCGGGCGGGCCACCGCCAGCCGGATCGCCGCGCTGGGCGGCCGCGTCACGCTGATCGCGCGGCGCGCCGGGCTGCTCGAAGCGGCCTGCAAGGAACTGGGCGGTAGCGCCAAGTGGGCCGCCGCCGACGTCGGCGACAAGGCCCAGCTGATCGCCGCGCTCGATCGTGCCGAGGCGCAGAACGGCCCGATCGACGCACTGTTCCTCAATGCCGGAACCGGCGGGGCGTTCGCGCCGGTCGAGGCTTACGGCGACGATACCTTCGACATGGTGCTGAGCGTCAACCTCAAGTCGCCGTTCTGGGCCATCGCCCATGTCATGCCCGGCATGGCAGAGCGTGGACGCGGGGCCATCCTCGTCACCGGCAGCCTTGCGTCCGAACGCGGCATGGCGGGCAATGTCGGCTATGTTGCCTCGAAGCACGCGGTGCTGGGCCTGTCGCGCGCGGTGGCGCTGGAAGGTGCGCCCAAGGGCGTGCGCTGCAACTGCATCGTGCCGGGGTTCATCGAAACCCCGATGCTCGATCAATTGCCGCCCGATGCCATGGCTGCAATGGCCGCCGCCACGCCGCAGGGCCGCACCGGCAAGGCGGAAGAACTGGCCGCCGTCGCCGCCTTCCTGTTGTCCGACGATGCCAGTCACGTGACCGGGCAATCGCTCGCGGTCGATGGCGGGGTGCTGGGCACGCTGCGGATCTAGAATACGGAAATTTGGGAGAGAACGATGGCGCTCAAATACTACCACGCCGAACCGCTGGCGAATTCGCTAAAGTCGATGGTGCCTTTGAAGGAAAAGGGCCTCGCCTACGAAAGCATTTATGTGGACCTGCACAAGTTCGAGCAGCATTCGGACTGGTTCACCGCGATCAACCCCGAAGGCCAGGTGCCGGTGCTCGATCATGACGGCACGATCATCACCCACACCACGGTGATCAACGAATACCTTGAAGACGCCTTCCCCGATGCCAATCCGGCCGACGGGCCGCTGCGCCCGCGCGATCCGGTTGGGGCGGCGCGGATGCGGTACTGGAACAAGTTTGTCGACGAGCACGTGATGAACTTCGTCTCGATGCACGGCTGGCACCGCCTGGTCGGCGTGATCGCTCGCAACATCGACAGCGGCGAATTCGAAAAACTGATGGAGCACGTACCCCTGCCCGACCAGCGCAAGAAGTGGATGACCGCGCGTTCGGGCTTTTCGGAAACCGACCTGGCCAACGCGACCGACAAGATCGTCTATGCGCTGAACAAGGTCGAAGGCCAGCTGGGCCAAACCAAGTGGCTCGCTGGGGATGCCTACACCCTCGCCGACATCAACTTCTACTCGCACTGCGGGATGATGGTGGAACGGATGTTCCCCGATCTGGAAGTGGCGAAGAACTATCCCCGCCTGGTCGACTGGCGCGAGCGTGTCACCGCGCGGCCTGCGGTGGCGGAAGCGCTGAAGAGCGAAGACCGCACCGCGCCCGGGCTGCGCACGTGGAGTGGGGACCGCTAAGGCAATGGCCGGATTCGTTCTGATCCACGGTTCCTGGCACGGCGGGTGGTGCTTCGATGAAGTGAAGCGCCGCCTGGAAGCCGCCGGTCATACGGTGGTCGCCCCCACCCTGCCCGGCATGGGCGGCGACGAAGCGGCCTTGCGCGCCGTCACCCTTGAAGGCTGGGGCGCGTTTGCTGCGCAGGAATGCCGCAAGCTGAAGGACCGGCTTGGCGGCGCGCCGGTGGTGCTGGCGGGCCATTCGCGCGGCGGGATCGTGATCTCGACCGCGGCGGAGACAGATTCGACCGCGATGGATGCGCTGGTCTATATCTGCGCAATGATGCTCCCCGACGGCATGAGCCGCGCCGAATTCAAGGCGCTGGAAGGGCCGACACCCGATTTCGACGCACTGATCTCACCCGTCGGCAATGGTGCAGGCACCGTGGTCGACCCCGCCCGCGCCGCACCGGTGTTCGCGCAGCTCTCACCGCCCGAACTGGTCGAAGCCGCCCTGCCCCGGCTCCTGTCCGAACCGCATGGCCCACGCTCGACCAAGCTGCACCTGACGGCCGATCGCTGGGGCAGCCTGCCCCGCACCTATGTCGAATGTACCGAGGACCGGACGATCCCGATCGCCAGCCAGCGCCTGATGCAGAGCCGCTCTCCGGGGGCGCGGGTCGTCACGCTGGAGACGGATCATTCGCCCTACCTGTCCAAGCCAGATGAACTGACTGCGGCGCTGATCGCGGCGATTCCCGGAGAATGAAGCCATGAAGCAGCGCGGCAAAGGTTATGAGCTCGCGCTGCTGGTGGTGTTGACCCTCGCCAACGGGGTGGTCGCGTTCGACCGGCTCGCCGCGACGTTCCTCTCGCCCTACATCGTCGCCGACCTGAAACTCGACAATGCGCAGCTCGGGCTGCTCGCGGGCGCGCTTTCGGGCGCAGTGGCGATCACCGCCTTCCTTGGCGGGCAACTGGCGGACCGGACCGGAAAGCGCAAATTGCTGCTGGTGGCCTGTACGCTGGTGTTCTCGCTCGGATCGGCGGCGGGCGGTTTCGCGATCGGCTTTGCCTCGCTCTTCGCCGCGCGGTTCCTGCTGGGGCTGGCCGAGGGGCCGATGGTGCCGGTCAGCCAGACGGTGATGATGGACACCTCCACGCCAGAGCGGCGCGGCTTCAACATGGGCGTGATGCAGATGGCAGGCGCGTTCCTGCTGGGCGCGATGGCGGGGCCGATCGTGGCGACGCAGGTGGCGGATAGCCTCGGCTGGCGCGCGGCCTTCTTCATTTCCGCCGTGCCGGGCGTGATCCTTGCGCTGATCATGATGGCGCTGGTGAAGCCCGACCGGCCTGTCGACCATGCCGCCGGAGAAGCCCCGCCTTCGCTGCTGGGCGCGCTGGGGCAACTGCTGGCGATCCGCAACATGCGCGTGGCGCTGGGCGTTGCCGCGCTGTTTACCGCGTGGCTGGTGCTGCAGAACGTGTTCCTGCCGCTCCACCTGACCAACGACCTGGCCCTGCCCGGCCCAACCATGGGCAAGGTGCTGTCGATGGGCGGGATCGCGGGCGTGATCGGCGGGGCCTTGCTGCCACTCCTCAGTGACCGGATCGGACGCAAGCCGGTGGTGATCGGCGCCTGTCTCGCGGGCCTGCTGGCCCCCGCGGCGATGCTGACGCTGCCGCCGGATTCGTTCCTGCTCGGCGCCGCGATCCTGCTCGGCTGGCTGCCGCTGGGCATTGCCCCGCTCTATTGCGCCACGATCCCGACCGAAAGCGTGCCGCCCGCGCTGGCTACCAGCGCGGTGGGCCTTGCCATGGGCACGGCTGAACTGCTGGGCGGCGTGGTTGCCCCGGGCATCGCTGGCTATGCCGCCGATGCCTATGGCCGCGGCGCCGTTTTCGTGATTTGTGGCGGACTGGCGCTTGCTGCTGCGGCGGCGGCCCTGATGCTGAAAGAGACCGCGCCGCGAGCGCTGGCGAAGGAGAGGACCTGATGCGCGAAGTACGGCTAAGCCCGGCGGGCGGCTATGACAATTCAGCTCGTGACTATGCCCACATCACCGCTACCCCGATGGCGAGTGCGATGGGCGCGCTGATTTCGGGCGTCGCCATACCCGACCTCACCGACGAGGCTTTCGCCGAGGTGCAGGACGCGCTGTGGCGGCACAAGATGATCTTCTTCAAGGATCAGCGCCTGACCCACGCCGAGCACGAGGCCTTTGCGCTGCGCTGGGGCCCCTTCGCGCCCGATGCCTATACCAACGGCGTGCCTGGCCACGTGAACGTCCAGCCGCTGATCAAGGAAGCCGAGGCACGCTCCAAGGGGCTGTTCGGTTCGGGCTGGCACACCGACAGTCCCTTCCTGCCCGAACCGCCGGGGGTAACGATCCTGCGCTCGGTCGAAGTGCCGCCCTATGGCGGCGATACCGTCTGGGCCAACACGGCACTTGCCTATCGCACGCTGTCCCCCGCGATGCAGGAAATGCTGCGGCCCCTTAAAGTGAGGATGAGCGCGCGCAACAACGCCTGGACGCAGAAGATGGCCGACGGCAAGGAGCTGAACTTCGCCAGCGACGCCGCGCGCGAGGCCGCGTTCGAGGGCAACGCCCATCCACTGGTGCGCCGGCATCCGGTGACCGGCGAACTCTCGCTCTATGTCGATGAAGTCTATGCCGTCGCCATCGAGGGCATGACGGGCGCGGAAAGCCACGCTCTGATCGATTTCCTGTGCCGTCACGTCACCCAGCACCATTACACCTTCCGGCTCAAGTGGGAGGTCGGCATGGTGGCAATGTGGGACAACCGCAGCGCGCTGCACCTTGCCGCCAACGACTATGACGGCTTCCGGCGCGAGATGTACCGCACGACGATGGCGGGCGAGCGGCCGGCCTGACCGAACAGCATCGAGGTATACTGATGGCAAAAATCAATCTGTGCGCGGCGCTCCTCCTCTTGTCTGCTCCAGTCCTCGCTCAAGAGAATTGCCCCGCTTCGCTTGAACACAAGGTGCCCGGCTTATCGTCGAAAGATGCGAAAGCAGCGCAGGGCTATGCAGATTGCGTGCAGAGGCCTTGGTTGCCGGTCAAAGCAGAGCTGGCCGCGAAAGTCGCTCAGTGCCGAACCACCCTTGGCTCACGAATGAGCAGGAAACTCTCAAGGACGCTGGATTGGGTCGATCATATCGCAGCCCAGTTTCCCGGCTGCGAAACTGCAATCACCATCAAGCGAACTGCCTGACCCTCAATCCCCGAAGAAATTGAGTTCCAGCAGCACGTTGTTGGGATCGGCGGTGAACACCTGGCGAAGGCCGATCGCCTCGACCAGGTTGACCTGGTAATCCAGCCCCGCCGCCTCGATCCGGCGGATGATCTCGTCATAGCCGGTGCAGTTGAGCGCGACGTGGTGGACCGCGCCGGTCAGTTCGCCCGGCTTTACCTCGCGGTCATAGGCGCGGATGCAGTCGGTCGAATTGAGGTGCAGGATGCCCTTGCCGCCCGCGTCGTACATCCACTGCGCGGTCTGAGGCGTCAGGGGAGGCGGCGCATCGCGGCGCTCGAGGTTCAGCAGGGCCTCGTAAAACTTGGCCGTACCATCCAGATCATCGGTGATGATGTTGACGTGATCGAGCGCGTTGACTTGCATTTCCGCCTCCTCTGACAACTCTGTCCTGTCCTGCCTAGCTCCGGAATACCACAGTCTTGTCGTGGTTGAGCAGCACCCGGTCGTCGAGGTGCAGGCGCACGGCTTCGGCCAGTACCCTGCGCTCGATGTCGCGGCCCTTGCGGACCATGTCCTCGGGGCTGTCAGCATGGGTCACGGCTTCAACGTCCTGGTGGATGATCGGGCCTTCATCGAGATCGGCGGTCACGTAATGCGCCGTTGCACCAATCATCTTCACGCCGCGCGCGTGGGCCTGGTGATAGGGCTTGGCGCCCTTGAACCCGGGCAGGAACGAGTGGTGGATATTGATGCAGCGGCCCGACAGGAACGCGGCCAGATCGTCCGATAGAATCTGCATGTAGCGTGCCAGGACGACCAGTTCGGCCCCCGATTCGGTCACCACCTGCTTGATCTGCGCTTCCTGCTGCGGCTTGGTGTCCTTGGTGATCGGGAAGTGGTAATAGGGGATGTCGCCGATCAGCGAGATCGACAGCGCTTCCTTGGGATGGTTACCAATGATGGCGACCACTTCCATGTTCAATTCGCCGATTCGGTTGCGGTACAAAAGATCGCCCAGGCAATGGTCGAACTTCGAAACCATCAGCACGACCTTGCGCGGCGCGCTCTTGGCGCGAAGGCTCCAGGTCATGCCGTATTCCGCGGCAATGCCGCCAAAACCGGCGCGAATCGCCGCCGAATCCTGCGCGCCCGGGGCAAATTCGACGCGCATGAAGAACTGCCCGTTATCCTGGGCATTGAACTGCTGGGCCTCGAGGATATTTCCGCCCATTTCAAAGAGATACCCGGTAACACGCGCAGTAATGCCAGGCTTGTCCCGGCACGAAAGGGTGAGGATCTGTTCCTCGGCCATCAGTCAGTCTCCCATTTGAAGCGCGCTGCGTAGCCACAGCGCTTTTCATTTGCATCCATAGCAAAAGATAGTATGTGTTGCATACAAAATTCAACCAGAGAGGAGTCGGGGCACATGGCCGCCACCAATCTTGATCAGCTTCTTGCCCAGCAGGGCAACATCGTCTCGATGCTGCGCAACTCGCAATTGGGTGCCTATGTCTATCCGGTGGTCGCGCCGGAATTCTCCAACTGGCGCTCGGAACAGTGGGCCTGGCAGCACAGCGCCGTGCTGTTCGACCAGTCGCACCACATGGTGAACCTCTACATTCGCGGCAAGGATGCGGCCAAGCTGCTCAGCGACACGATGATCAACAGCTCGAAGGGCTGGACGGTCAACAAGGCCAAGCAGTACGTGCCGACGACCCCCTATGGCCACGTGATCGGCGACGGCATCATCTTCTGGGAAGAAGAGGAGAGCTTCACTTACGTCGGCCGCGCGCCCGCCTCGAACTGGCTGCGCTACCACGCTGCAACCGGCGGCTATGACTGCGAAGTCGAGCTTGACGATCGTTCGCCGATGCGCCCGATGGGCAAGCCCGTCAGCCGCAAGGAATGGCGCTTCCAGATCCAGGGCCCCAACGCCTGGGCCGTGATCGAAAAGCTGCACGGCGGTCCGCTGGAGCAGCTCAAGTTCTTCAACATGAGCACGATGAACATCGCCGGTCGCAAGGTTCGCACCCTGCGCCACGGCATGTCGGGCGCGCCGGGTCTCGAAATCTGGGGTCCCTATGAAGAGCAGGAAGAAATCCGCGCCGCGATCCTCGAAGCCGGCAAGGAATTCGGCCTGATCGCTTGCGGCAGCCGCGCCTACCCGTCGAACACGCTGGAATCGGGCTGGATCCCAAGCCCGCTGCCCGCGATCTACACCGGCGAAAAGCTCAAGGGCTTCCGCGAATGGCTGGGCGCCGACAGCTATGAAGCCACCGGTTCGATCGGCGGTTCGTTCGTTTCGGACAACATCCAAGACTATTACCTCAACCCGTGGGAACTGGGTTACGGCAGCTTCGTGAAGTTCGACCACGACTTCCACGGCCGCGAAGCGCTCGAAGCGCTGAACCCGGCTGAACAGCGCAAGAAGGTGACGCTGGCCTGGCATCCGGAGGACATGGCCAAGATCATGGCCTCGCTGTTCAACCCGGACGGCGAACAGTACAAGTTCTTCGACGTGCCGCTGGCGAACTATGCCTCGTCCAACTACGACCGCGTGGTCGATGCGGACGGCAAGACTGTCGGCCTCTCGATGTTCACCGGCTACTCGTACAACGAAAAGCAGGCGCTCAGCCTTGCCACCGTCGATCCGGAAATCCCGGTCGGCACCGAAGTGCGCGTGGTCTGGGGTGAAGAAAACGGCGGCACCAAGAAGACCACCGTCGAACCCCACAAGCAGCTGGAAGTGCGCGCGATCGTGAGCTCGGTGCCCTACAGCCGCGTCGCCCGCGAAAACTACGCCGAAGGCTGGCGCACCGCCCGCTAAGGCCACAGGCCAAGCCCGGCAGCCCGCAGCGCCCCAATCGCGCGCGGGCTGCCTCCGGCTATTCAAGAGGATGCATCGATGGGCAAACCGCTGATCCACCCCAATTGGGCCAAGGCGCCCGAGGGCATCACCGACGGCTTCAGCCTGGAAATGACGGCCAAGGACGAAGGCTCGCTGCGCGATGCCGCGCCGCTGATCCCCGCCGACACTCCCATCGCGATCACCTATCTCCCCGGCGAAGAACTCGAAGCCCGCGTTGCCGCGACCATCGCCGTGCGCGAGCTGGGGTTTGAGCCGATGCCCCATTTCTCGGCCCGCCGGATTACCTCGGAAGACGATTTCGAAGGCTATCTGAAGGCCGTGGTCGAACGCGCCGGGGTGACCCGCTGCTTTATCGTCGCGGGCGATCCGCCCGAGCCGCAAGGCCCCTATTTCGACACCTCTGCCCTGATCGCAACAGGCGCCTTCGAGCGCGCCGGGATCAAGGCGATCGGCGTTGGCGGTCACCCCGAAGGCCACCCCAACATGACCGAGGCCCAGTGCTGGGAAGTGTTGGAAGCCAAGGTCCGCGAAATCGAGCGGCGCGGCATGGCCCCGCTGGTCGTCACCCAGTTCGGCTTCGATCCCGATGCCTTCCTCGGCTGGCTCAAGCAGCTGCGCGCCCGCGGGCTGGATGTGCCGGTGCGGATCGGCGTTCCGGGGCCTGCGGGCATCAAGCGCCTGCTGGCCTTTGCCGCGCGCTGCGGCGTGGGCGCTTCGGCCTCGGTCATGAAGAAATACGGCGTCTCGATCACCAACCTGCTCGGCACCGCCGGGCCGGACAAGCTGGTCGACGCCTTCGCCAAGGGCCTTTCGGGCGAACACGGCCGGGTGCGCCTGCATTTCTATCCCTTCGGCGGCATCCGCAAGACCTGCGAATGGGTGCAGGAATACAACCGGAAGAACGGAATTTGACCGACTTCGTCCTCGTCCATGGGGCCTGGGGCGGGGGCTGGTCCTACGATCGCCTCGCCCGTGAGCTTAAGGAACGCGGCCACCGCGTGGTGGTCGCGCAGCTGGCGGGCCTTGGCACCCGGCGTGACGGGCTCAACCCCGCGATCGACCTAACAACTCACGTGAACGACGTGATCTCGCAGATCGAAGCCGCCGGGTTCGATCGCTTCGTGCTGTGCGGGCATTCCTATGGCGGCATGGTGATCACCGGGGTTGCAACGCGCCTCGGCGCGCGAATCGACGCCATGTGCTATATCGACGCCTTCCTGCCGCTCGATGGCCAGTCGCTGTGGGACATCACCGGCGACTATGAGCACCGCTGGTACATCGACACCCAGAAGGACACGCCCGGTCTCGTCGCCCCGATCGGCGGGGTGCAGTTGCTGGACAACCCGCGCTATGGCCGCCACCCCCTGCTGACGCTGCTACAGCCGGTGCACTATACCGGCGAGGAAGCCAAGGTTCCGCGCCATGTCTATATCTTCGCCAGCGAATGGCAGCCCACGCCCTTCCCGCGCTTCCGCGACATGGTGGAGGGCGATCCCGCCTGGGAACTGCACGAAGTCGGCGGCGGACACATGGTGATGGACGATGAGCCCGAAAAACTGCTGAATATCGTGCTTGGGCTTGCCAATTGACCGATTCCCCACTAGGGGCGCGCACTTCATTGACACGGATTCGATGACCCGCCTGGCCAACTAGGGCTGCCATGGCAGGTTGGACGTGTCTCAGACAAGGAGACGAAAATGCCCAAGCTCAAGACCAAGAGCGGCGTGAAGAAGCGCTTCAAGCTCACCGCAACCGGCAAGATCAAGCACGGCGCGGTTGGCAAGCGTCACCGGCTGATCAGCCATAACGCCAAGTACATCCGCCAGCACCGCCGCACCGACACGATCTCTGACGCCGATGCGAAGACGATCAAGAAGTGGGCGCCCTACGGGCTGAACTGAGGGAGTACTGAAGTATGGCACGTGTCAAAAGGGGTGTTACCACCCGCGCCAAGCACAAGAACATTCTGGAACAGGCCAAGGGTTACCGCGGTCGCCGGAAGAACACGATTCGCGTTGCGCGCCAGGCCGTCGAAAAGGCCGGCCAGTACGCTTACCGCGACCGCAAGGTTAAGAAGCGGAGCTTCCGCGCCCTGTGGATCCAGCGCATCAACGCCGCTGTTCGCGCCGAGGGCCTGACCTATTCGCAGTTCATCCACGGCACCAAGCTGGCCGGCATCGAACTCGACCGCAAGGCGATGGCCGATCTCGCCATGAACGAAGGCGGCGTGTTCAGCGCCGTGATCGCTCAGGCCAAGGCTGCCCTGCCGGCCTGAGCCGACAGTTCAGGACAAGTCTTCAGGAAGGGCGTGGATGGCACTGTCATCCGCGCCCTTTCCCGTTTGGGGGCACAACATTGTCTTGAATTGACAACCTTGGAAGGTTTACCATCACTTCGCTGTGGCAAGGGGCGGATTTGGTGAACCATCCGAATAACGGGCAATGACGGTTCAAGTTCTGGGGGATGCGGTCACTGTCCGTTTCTTCATGCCATCGGCAGAGCTTTCGCCGTACATCTCGACTTACTATCTGACCGAAGTCAGTTCAGCCGGCGATCTTGTAATTGAAGATTGGCTGCATCCCGAATGGGCCAACTTGCGCATTTTCAATGGCAATTTGTGCGAAGCGGCGATCGGACCGGATCCGATCCGCGCCGCGCGCGAAACGATTGTCACCGGCCCGACCAGCTGCGCCGCCCATTTCCGCCTCGGACCCACGCGGGTTTGGGGCATCGGCATCCTGCCGAAGGGCTGGGCCCGCTTTACCGAAATGTCGGCCGCCAACATGGCGGATCGATTCTGCCATCCCGACGACGAACCTGCGCTCGGCCACTTTGCCGATCTGCGCGCGCTGGTCTTTTCGGGCCCTGCCGATCCTGCTGAAGAAGCCCGGCGGATCGACGCCTATTTCCGCGGATTGCTGACAACCCGGCCGCCGCATGAAGACGAACATCGGATCCGCGCTGCCCATGGCGCCCTGATGGAATCCGAAATCGGTTCGGTCAGCGAACTGTCCGAACAACTCGGCATCTCGTCGCGCTCGCTCGAACGGCTGAGCCTGCGCGCTTTCGGCTTTTCGCCCAAGCTGCTGCTGCGCCGTCAGCGCTTCCTGCGCAGCCTGGCCCAGTTCATGCTCGATCCCTCGCTCTCGTGGATCAAGACGCTCGACTGGCAATATGTCGACCAGGCCCATTTCGTGCGCGACTTCAAGCGCTTCATGGGGATGAGCCCAAGCCGCTATGCCGCGCTTGAACACCCGGTGCTGCGCGCCGCCGCCCGGGCCCGCGCCGCGGCAGCGGGCGAAGCGGTCCAGGCGCTGCATCGGCCTTGAAGCGCGCTCCAGACTAGCCGCTTAACCGAAATCCTTTGGCAGGCGTTAAAAGGTCGAGGTGATAAGGAAAACTGACTTGACGACAGCGCGCGTCCTGTATGTATCTCGGCTTAACGACTGATATACCGAATTCGGGGAGCAAAAAGTGTCGTCCAAACCGACAGTCACTGCGCGCTTCCATGCGCCGCCTGAAGATTTGCGGCGCTATTTCACGTCCTTTTACATCACCGAAATCACCTCGCCCGACGGCCAGCCGGTGGTTGATGCCTTGCAGCCCGAATGGGGCAACCTGCGCTTCTTCAATGGCGCTGCTCCGCACAGCTGGATCGAGGGCGGCGACCAGATCGATGGCAAACGCTTCGTCGCCACGGGTCCGTCGAGCCGCTGCGCCAATTTCTCCCTTGGCTCATCGCGGTTCTGGGGAATGGGGCTGCTGCCGCTCGGCTGGGCTCGGTTCGTTTGCCAACCGGCTGCCGCCCACGCCAACCTGATCGCTGATGGCCATACCCATCCCACGTTCAGCCAATTCGTTCCGCTCGCCGACGCGCTGTTCGCCAGCGACGGGGACGAGCAAAAGGAACTCGAGACGATCGTCTCGTTTTTTCGTTCACTGCCGCCCTGCCCGAAGCTGAACGAGACGCAGGTGCTGGCGATCCACTCAGCAATGATCGATCCGCAGGTCTCCAGCGTTGGCGAGCTGGTCGAACGCATCGGCACCAGCCAGCGGACGATCGAGCGGGTTTGCGACCGGGCCTTCGGATTTTCACCCAAGCTGCTGCTGCGCCGCCAGCGCTTCATGCGCAGCCTCGCCCAGTTCATGCTCGACCCTTCGCTCAAGTGGATCGGGGCGATGGACAGCCAGTACCACGATCAGGCCCAGTTCGTGCGCGACTTCCGCGAATTCATGGGCATGACGCCGAGTGACTATGCCTCGCGCCCGCACCCGGTGCTGGAGCAGTTCATCCATGCCCGGGCAAGAAACCACGGCGTCGCGGTGCAGACCATGGACAGCCCGGACGGCGCCAAGCGCCCGCCCGCCTGAGCGCACATCGCGAATTTTGCGATTTGCAGCCACGCGCCTGCATGGCTAAAGGCGCGGTTCCTGACATTTGCCTATCGAACGGACCGGAAAACCAGTGGACTACGCAGCTACCCGTGAGGAAGCGCTGGCGCGCATCGCCGCCGCGCAGGATTTGGGCACGCTAGAAGGACTGCGGATCGAGTTTCTGGGCAAGCAGGGTTCGATCTCGGGCCTGCTGAAGACGCTGGGCGCAATGTCGCCGGAAGAGCGCCAGAGCGTCGGCCCGCAGATCCATGCGCTGCGCGAAGGCGTCACTGCCGCGCTGGCCGATGCGAAGGCTGCGCTCGAAGCAGCCGAGCTGGAGGCCCGCCTGGCGAGCGAGAACATCGACCTTACCCTGCCCGCCCCGGAAACGCCGCGCGGCAGCGTCCACCCGGTCAGCCAAGTGATGGACGAACTCGCTGAAATCTTCGCCGACATGGGTTTCGCCGTCGCCACCGGTCCGGAAATCGAGGACGACTGGCACAATTTCACCGCGCTCAATATCCCGGAAAGCCACCCCGCGCGCGCGATGCACGATACCTTCTACTTCCCCGACAAGGATGCAGAAGGCCGCGCCATGCTGCTGCGCACCCACACCAGCCCGGTGCAGATCCGCACCATGCTGGACGTGGTCAAGGCCAATCCCGGCGGCGCGCCGATCCGCATCATCGCGCCGGGCCGGGTCTACCGCTCTGACTCCGACGCCACCCACACCCCGATGTTCCACCAGGTCGAAGGGCTGGTGATCGACAAGGGCATCCACCTCGGGCACCTCAAGTGGACCCTGGAAACCTTCCTCAAGGCCTTTTTCGAGCGCGAGGACATCGTCCTGCGCCTGCGCCCCAGTTATTTTCCCTTCACCGAGCCTTCGGTCGAAGTCGACGTGGGCTTCGCCATCGTGAATGGCAAGCGCGTGCTGGGCGGCAGCGGCGATGCGCCGGGCCACGGCTGGATGGAACTCTTGGGCAGCGGCATGGTCAACCGCCACGTGATCGCCGCCGGCGGCCTTGATCCCGAGGAATGGCAGGGCTTTGCTTTCGGCATCGGGGTCGACCGGATTGCCATGCTCAAATACGGAATGGATGACTTGCGCGCGTTCTTCGACGGCGATGCCCGCTGGCTTTCGCACTATGGCTTTTCCGCAAACGACGTGCCGACCCTGTCGGCCGGCGTCGGCACCCAGGCATAAGGGGGGACTGACGACATGAAGTTCTCGCTCACCTGGCTCAAGGACCACCTTGAAACCACCGCCACTGCTGAAGAGATCAGCGCCAAGCTCAACGCAATCGGCCTTGAAGTCGAAAGCGTCGAAGACGCTTCGGCCAAGCTGACCGGTTTCCGCGTGGCCAAGGTGCTGACCGCCGAACGTCACCCCAATGCCGACAAGCTGCAGGTGTTGTCGGTCGACGTGGGTGACGGCACGCCGCTGCAGGTCGTGTGCGGCGCGCCCAACGCGCGCGCGGGCCTCGTCGGCGTGCTGGGTCTGCCCGGCGCGGTCGTGCCTGCGGGCGGCTTCGAGCTCAAGAAGTCGGCCATTCGCGGTGTCGAATCGAATGGTATGATGTGCTCCACGCGCGAGCTGGAACTGGGCGAGGATCACGACGGGATCATCGAACTGCCCGCCGATGCGCCGATCGGCATGGCCTTTGCCGAATACCACGGCTCCGACCCGGTGTTCGACGTGGCGATCACGCCCAACCGGCCCGACTGCATGGGGGTTTACGGGATCGCCCGCGATCTGGCTGCCGCCGGGCTTGGCACGCTGAAGCCGATTGTGGTCAGCAGCGTGAACGGCCACTTCGATTGCCCCACCGAAATCCGCACCGACGATCCCGAAGGCTGCCCGGCCTTCTTCGGCCGCGTGATCCGCGGCGTGAAGAATGGCCCCTCGCCCGACTGGATGCAGGACCGCCTGAAGAGCGCGGGCCAGCGTCCGATCTCGGCGCTGGTCGACATCACCAATTACGTGATGCTGGCCTATGGCCGTCCGGCCCACGCCTATGATCTGGCCAAGCTGACCGGCGCGATCTTCGCCCGCCGCGCGAGGCAAGGCGAAACCGTGCTGGCGCTCAACGGCAAGGAATACACCCTCGACGCAGAAATGACCGTGATCGCCGACGATGCCGGCGTACACGACATTGCCGGGATCATGGGCGGCGAACATTCGGGCTGCTCGGAGACGACCACCGACGTCCTGCTCGAAGTCGCCTATTTCGATCCCCAGCGGATCGGCGATACGGGCCGCAAGCTCAACCTCACCTCCGACGCGCGCCAGCGTTTCGAGCGCGGGGTCGATCCCGCGTTCCTCGACAAGGGGCTGGATCTCCTCACCCAGCTGATCCTCGAAATCTGCGGCGGCGAGGCTTCCAAGGTGATCCGCGCCGGCACCCCGCCGAGCGGCACCAAGGTCGTCTCCTATCACCCCAGCCTGGCCTTGCAGCTGGGCGGGGTGGCGATTGCCGACGAAGCGCAGAAGGCGACGCTGACCGCGCTGGGCTTTGGCACCGATGCCCGCTGGAACGTGATCGTGCCGAGCTGGCGCCCGGACGTGGACGGCAGCGCCGACATTGTCGAGGAAGTGGTCCGCATTCACGGGCTGGACAACATCACCAGCGAACCGCTGCCCCGCGCCGATGGCGTCGCCCGCCCCACGGCGACGCCTGCCCAAAAGCTGGAACGCCGCGTGCGCCGTGCCGCTGCCGCGCGCGGGCTGAACGAGGCCGTGACCTGGTCGTTCCTGCCCACCCCCGATGCCGAAGCCTTTGCCGAGGGCAATGGCGGGCTGTGGGTACTCGCCAACCCGATCAGCGAAGACATGAAAGCGATGCGCCCCTCGCTGCTGCCGGGACTGCTGGCCGCCGTGCGCCGCAACGTCGATCGCGGCGCAGCGGGGCTGCGGCTGTTCGAACTGGGCCGCCGTTATTTGCGTGGTGCCAATGGCGCGAGCGACGAACGCCTGACGCTGGGTGCGGTGCTGGCGGGCGAAAAGACCCCGCGCGGCTGGGCGACTGGAAAGGCGCAGTCCTTCGATGCCTATGACGCCAAGGCCGAGGCGCTGGCCCTGCTGGCCGAAGCCGGCGCGCCGGTCGACAACCTGCAGGTCATGGGCGAGGCAGGGGCGCAGTTCCACCCCGGCCAGTCGGCCACGCTGCGGCTTGGCCCCAAGACGGTGCTGGCGCGCTTCGGCATGCTGCACCCGGCGATCCTCAAGCAGTTCGACATCGACGTGCCGGTGGCCGCCGTGGAACTGTTCCTCGATGCGATCCCGGGCAAGCGCGGGTCAGCAGGCTTTGCCCGCAGCGCTTATGCTCCCCCTGCCCTCCAGGCGGTGAAGCGCGACTTCGCGTTCCTGGTGGATGCCAAGCTTCCGGCAGGCGATCTGGTCCGCGCGGTCAAGGGCGCGGACAAGGCCAGCATCGTCGCCGCACGCCTGTTCGACGATTTCCGCGGCCAGGGCGTGCCGGAAGGGCAGAAGAGCCTGGCGATCGAAGTCACGCTCCAGCCCGGCGATAAGAGCTTCGACGAAGCCGAGCTCAAGGCGATTGCCGAAAAGGTGACGGCGGCGGCGACCAAGCTGGGCGCGGTACTGCGGGGTTAGCCAGAACGACCTGCGACTAGGCCGGGATTTGGCTCAGGCCGAGGCGAGAATGGTGGGATTCGAGAACCGGCGCGCAGCGACCTGATAGGTCGTGAGCACCGGAAGCGCAGAAACCTGCCATTGGCAGCCCGGCATGGGACAAATAGCGGTTAAGGCGCGCCGCACTGCCCGCGGTGGAGCAGCTTCTGGTCTGCCAGCACGAGAGCCATCATCGCCTCGACCACCGGCACGCCGCGAATGCCGACACAGGGGTCGTGGCGGCCCTTGGTGAACATCTCGGCGGCTTCGCCTTCTGGCGTGATGGTTTGCTGGGGGGTGAGGATCGAGCTGGTCGGCTTGAAAGCCACGCGCACCACCACCGGCTGGCCGGTCGAAATGCCGCCCGCGATCCCGCCGGCGTGGTTGGCCAAGAACTGCGGCGCGCCCTCACCGGGGCGCATCGGATCGGCGTTCTGTTCGCCCGTCAGGCGCGCGGCGGCAAAGCCATCGCCGATTTCCACGCCCTTCACCGCATTGATGCCCATCATGGCGGATGCCAGCTCGGAATCGAGCTTGGCATAGAGCGGCGCGCCCCATCCGGCGGGAACGCCGGTGGCTACGCATTCGACCACTGCGCCAACCGAAGACCCGGCTTTCCGCGCATCGTCGACGATCTTTTCCCAGCGCTTCGCCGCTGCCGCATCGGGGCAGAAGAACGGGTTGTTGCCGATTTCCGCCGCGTCAAAATTCGCCATGTCGATCGCGTCGCCCCCGATTTCGGAGACATAGCCCGTGATCGTCACTTCCGGGATCACCAGCCGTGCCACGGCGCCCGCCGCCACCCGCGCCGCCGTTTCGCGCGCGGAGGAACGCCCGCCGCCGCGATAGTCGCGGAAACCGTACTTGGCGTCATAGGCATAGTCGGCATGACCGGGGCGATAGGCTTTCGCGACGCCTGAATAGTCCTTGCTGCGCTGGTCGACATTCTCGATCATCAGCGAGATCGGCGTGCCGATAGTGCGCCCCTCGAACACGCCCGAAAGAATCCGCACCGCGTCGGGTTCCTGCCGCTGGGTGGTGAACTTCGACTGGCCGGGACGGCGCGCATCGAGGAACGGCTGGATCACGCTCTCGCTGATCGCCAGGCCCGGAGGGCAACCATCCACCACGGCGCCAAGCGCGGGCCCGTGGCTTTCGCCCCAGGTGGTGAAACGCAGCAGACGGCCAAAGGTGTTTACGGACATGGAAGCCGCTTTGGCCAAAAACGGTGGACGGCGCAAGCGCGCGCCCGCTAAGCCGCGTTTCATGTTCCTCGTCGTATTCCGCAACCGCAAGCGCGCCGACATCGATGCCGCCGCCTATGGCGCCGATGCCGCGCGCATGGAGGCCCTCGCCCGCGCCCAGCCGGGATTCCTCTCGTTCAAGAGCTATACCAGCGACGACGGCGAAGTGATCGCCCTGTCCGAATGGGAGAGCGCCGAGGCCGCGCGGGCCTGGGGGATGCAGCCCGACCACGCCGCCACGCAGGGGCGCGGCCGGGCCGAATTCTATCAGGACTACACCCTCTACACCGCAGACAACCCCCGCACGCACCGCTTCGAAAGGCCGCAATCGTGAGCGTAACCGTCTATGGCATTCCCAACTGCGACACAGTCAAGAAGGCGCGCACCTGGCTTGATGGGCAAGGGATCGCCTACACCTTTCACGACTACAAGAAGCAGGGCGCGGATGCGGCGCAGATCGCGCGCTGGTGCGCAGCGGCAGGCTGGGAAAAGGTGCTGAACCGCGCCGGCACGACCTTTCGCAAGCTGCCCGAAGCGGACAAGCAGGACCTTGATGCCACCAAGGCCACCGCGCTGATGGCGGCCAACCCATCGTGCATCAAGCGCCCGATCGTGGAGCATCCCGGCGGCTTGCTGGTCGGCTTCAAGCCCGATGAATGGGCAGCCGCGCTTTGATCGCGAACTGGAGCGAAATCGCCGGATCGCTGCTCGGCCTTGCCAATATCGTGCTGCTAATGCGGCGTTCGGTGTGGAATTTCCCGGTGGCGATGCTGATGGTCGCACTGGTCGGCATCACGCTCTACGAACAGCGGCTCTATTCCGAAACGCTGCTGCAGGCGTTCTTCTTCGTGGTCAACGGCTGGGGCTGGTGGCTGTGGAGCCGGGCCAGGGACCATGGCGAATCCACCGTCCCGGTCGGTTGGATGAGCGACCGCGAGCGGTTCTATTGGGCCGCGATTACCGCCGTTCTCAGCCTTGGGCTCGGCTGGTTCATGGCCGCGAACACCAATGCCGCCCTGCCCTATGCCGATGCCACGGTGACCGGCGCGAGCATTGCCGCGCAGTTCCTGCTCTCGCTCAGGCGGATCGAGAACTGGGTGCTGTGGGTGGCGATCGACGTGATCTCGATCGCGCTCTACGTGAACCGCGAATTGTACTATTTCGCTGCGCTCTATGTCGTGTTCCTGATCCTGTCGGTCCAGGGCCTGCGTGAATGGCGGGCGGCGGCGCGGTGACCTTCCGGCTCTGCTTCCACGGCGCGGAGAGCACTGGCAAGTCGGTGCTGGCAGACAAGCTGCAGCGCGAGCTTGGCCTGCCGTGGGTGCCTGAATATGGCCGCACCTACTGCGAAGAGCGCGGCACCGACCTGACCATGGACGATCTGCTGGCGATTGCCGAGGGGCACGAGGCTGCGGTGCGTGCCGCCGAGAGCGCCAAGCCGGCGCTGCTGATCCTCGATACCGACCCGCTGATGACCGCCGCTTGGGCGCAGATGCTGTTCGGCCACGTACCTGATGCCCTGCTGGCCTATCCCAAAGCCGATCTTTACCTGCTGTTCGAGCCCGACGTGCCGTGGATCGACGATGGCACGCGCTTCTTCGGCAAGAGCCCGCTGCGCACCCGCTTTGCCGCGCTGGCGGAGGAAATGCTGCTGCGCGCCGAGGTGCCGTGGAGGCGAATTTCAGGCAGCTGGGACGAGCGCGAGGCGCAGGTTCGGGCCGAGCTGGTGCGCATTACGCAACAATGCGGGACTTGACCGGACGCGGTTGAAGCGGTTGTCTGCGTTACGCCTGTCAGGCTGGAGGTGAGGCATGGACTTCGTCAAGGCATTGGTACCCGGCACGCTGCTGACCTGGATCGTCTGCGCGGTCTTGGGCAAGGGCGGATCGAGCGGCGGGTGGCTCAGCATCCACCACGTTACCATCAGCTCGCACAGCTTTTACTGGTCGTGGGCGCTGTTCGCGATCGCCACGGGGATGGCGTGGATCCTGCTCGCGATCACGCCGAAGTAGCTCAGCGCGCAACCGTCACGATATAGTTGAGCGCCAGGTCGTCCGACAGGTGCAGGCCCTTGAGCGGCGTAAAGGCGATACCCTTGGGTTCGCCCATCACCAGCCCCGCCCCGGCGAGCAGTTCGCGCAGTTCCTCGGGCGTGACGAAATCGTCCCAGTGGTGCGTTCCGCGCGGAACCATGCCGATCCGCTCTGCCGCCTCGACCATCAAGAGCTTCGACTTTGCCGTGCGATTGGGGGTGGAGAGCACCATCAGCCCGCCCGGCGCAAGGCGCGCGGCTAGCGCAGCGAGGAACGCCGCCTTGTCGGCAACGTGCTCGATCACTTCCATCGAGCAGACCAGGTCAAAGCCCGACAGGCCAAGCGCGCCAATCTCGCCGTGGCGATAATCGATGGCAAGGCCGCCGCCCGCCGCATGGGCAGAGGCCGCCGCGATGTTTTCCGCCGCCGCATCCACACCCGTCACTGCCGCGCCGAGCCGGGCGAGCGGCTCACACAAGAGCCCCGCCCCGCAGCCCACATCGAGCGCGCGCTTGCCCGCCAGCGGCTTCACTCCGCGCGAATCGCCCTGCCAGTGCGCGTCGATCGCGGCGCGGATAAAGCCCAGCCGCACCGGGTTGAGGCGGTGCAGCATGGCCGAGGAACCCTTCGGATCCCACCAATCGGCCGCCAGCTTGCCGAAATGCGCGGCTTCTTCGGGGCGAATGGTCGCGCCAGAGGTTGCATTGCTCATCCCCCGTCCCTAACAGGGCGCGCGCCGCGCGGCGAGGGGTCGCGTGGGAAAGATTCTTGCGGAAAGGTGGGACACGCGTGGCCCGCATCGTGATGAAATTCGGCGGCACCTCGATGGCCGGCTCGGAACGCATCCGCCGCGTCGCCAATATCGTGCGCCGCCAGCAGGCGGCCGGGCACGAAGTGGCGGTGGTGGTTTCGGCCATGGCCGGGGAGACCGACCGGCTGGTGAACTTCTGCCGCGAGGCAAACCCGCTCTACGATCCGGCGGAATACGACGTCGTCGTCGCTGCCGGTGAGCAAGTGACCTCGGGCCTCTTGGCGATGACGCTGCAGGCGCTGGGCTGCAAGGCGCGCTCGTGGCTGGGCTGGCAGCTGCCGGTCCGCACCGACGATGCCCATTCCAAGGCGCGGATCGAAACGATCGACAGCCCCGAACTGCTGGCCTCGATGGCGGCAGGCGAAATCGCCGTAATTCCGGGTTTCCAGGGCCTGACCCACGACAACCGCGTGACCACGCTGGGGCGCGGCGGTTCGGACACCTCGGCCGTGGCCGTCGCCGCCGCGATCGGCGCGGACCGCTGCGACATCTATACCGACGTCGATGGGGTCTATACCACCGACCCGCGCATCGTCGCCAAGGCCCGCAAGCTCAAATACGTCACCTATGAAGAGATGCTGGAACTTGCCAGCGTCGGCTCCAAGGTGCTGCAGACGCGCTCGGTCTCCCTCGCCATGAAGGAAGGCGTGCGGGTGCAGGTATTGTCATCCTTCATCGACGACGACGCCCCTGCCGCGGATACGATCCCCGGCACGATGATCGTCTCGGACGAGGAACTCGAAGGACTCGAAATGGAACGCCAGCTGATCACCGGCATCGCTGCCGACAAGAACGAAGCCAAGATCATCCTGACCCGCGTGCCGGACC